>DASQFA010000534.1:0-3622 GCA_035633375.1 Rubrivivax sp. | reverse complement strand
CATCGCCGCCGGTGTGGAAAGCATGTCGCGCGTGCCGATGGCCGTGCTGCCCAAGGTCTACAAGGAAGCCGGCCTGGGACACTACATGAGCCCGGTCATCCGCCAGCGTTTCCCCGGCCCGGACTTCAGCCAGTTCATGGGCGCGGAGATGATGTGCGAGAAGTACAAGCTGTCGAAGGAACAACTCGACCGCTTCTCGCTGCAGAGCCACCAGCGCGCCAGGGCGGCGACGCTGGAAGGCGCCTTCAGCGCAGAGATCGTGCCGATCGCGGCCAGGCTGGCCGAAGGGCCCGAGTTGAACGAAATGCACGTTGCCGACGAGGGCATCCGCATGGACGCCACCTACGAAGGCATCTCCAGCGTGAAGCTGCTGCGCGAGGGCGGCTTCATCACCGCGGCCAGCGCCAGCCAGATCTGCGACGGCGCCAGCGGCGTGATGGTGGTCAACGAAAAGGGCCTGAAGGCGCTGGGCGTCAAGCCGCTGGCGCGCATCCACCACATGGCGGTGATCGGCGGCGACCCGGTGATCATGCTCGAAGCGCCGCTGCCGGCCACACACCACGCGCTTCAGCGCGCCGGCATGAAGATCGACGACATCGACCTGTTCGAGGTGAACGAGGCCTTTGCCTCGGTGCCGCTGGCCTGGCTGCAGAACACCGGCGCCGACCCGGCGCGGCTCAACGTCAACGGCGGTGCCATCTCGCTGGGGCACCCGCTGGGCGCGTCGGGCACCAAGCTGATGACCACGCTGGTGCATGCGCTGCATGCGCGCGGCAAGCGCTACGGTTTGCAGACCATGTGCGAAGGCGGCGGCCAGGCCAACGTGACCATCGTCGAGCGTCTGTAGAACAAAGACATTCACCGCAGAGGGGTGGAGGACGCAGAGGTTCGCGGAGGAGTCCAAGGCAACTTGCTTTGTCTTACTCTGCGCCTACTCTGCGTCCTCCTTTCCTCTGCGGTGACGTATTTTCGTTGGGAGACACCATGATCCCTCGCACCCTTTTCACCGAAGAGCACGAGAGCTTTCGCACGTCGTTCCGCAAGTTCCTGGAAAAGGAAGTCATCCCGCACCACGAGGCTTGGGAAGAACGCGGCTATGTCGACCGCGAGGTCTGGCTGAAGGCCGGCGAGAACGGCTTCCTTTGCCCGAGCATGCCCGAGCAATACGGTGGCTCGGGGGCAGACCGCCTGTACAGCATGGTGATGATGGAAGAGACGGCCAAGGCGCGCACCTCGGGGCTGGGCTTCTCGCTGCATTCGGAGATCGTCGCGCCCTACATCCTGAAATACGGCACCGAGGCGCAGAAGACTCGAGTCCTGCCGCGCATGGCGCGCGGCGAGATCATCGGTGCCATCGCGATGAGCGAACCCGGCGTCGGCTCCGACCTGCAGTCTGTTGCGACCAGCGCAGTCAAGGACGGCGAGGGCTACTACACCGTCAACGGTGCCAAGACCTTCATCACCAACGGCTGGAATGCCGACCTGGTGGTCACCGTGGCCAAGACCAACCCGGCGCTCGGCGCCAAGGGCACGAGCCTGTTGCTGGTGGAGCGCGGCATGCAGGGCTTCGAGCGCGGCAAGCGGCTGAAGAAGCTGGGCCTGAAGGCGCAGGACACGGCGGAGCTGTTCTTCGACAACGTCAAGGTGCCGGAAAGCAACCTCTTGGGCGCCGAAGGGCAGGGTTTCGTCTACCTGATTCAGGAACTGCCCTGGGAGCGGATGCAGATCGCCATCGGCTCAGTCGCGTCGGCGCAGCAGGCGATCGAGGAGACGATGGCCTACGTGCGCGAGCGCAAGGTCTTCGGCAACGCCGTGGCCAGCTTCCAGAACACACGCTTCAAGCTGGCCGAGCTGCAGACGCAGGTGCAGATGGCGCGGGTCTTCGTCGACCAGTGCATGACGCTGCTGCTGGCCGGCGAGTTGGACGCGCCTACCGCCTCGATGGCCAAGTTGGGCTGTACCGAGATGGCCGGCAAGGTCATCGACGAATGCCTGCAATTGCACGGTGGATACGGCTACATGTGGGAATACCCGATCGCCCGCGCCTATGCCGACACGCGCGTGTCGCGCATCTACGGCGGCACCAGCGAGATCATGAAAGAGGTCATTGCGCGATCGATGGGCCTCGGCAAGTAGCTTGCTCATGGAGCATGTCGATGGGCGCTTTATCGCCCACGTCCCGGACGATCCGGCAGGGCTGTAAAACTTAGCAGAATCGCGAAAGCCTCGGCCGGCCTGGGCACGTGACGCAGGCACACGGCAGGAACATCTTCACACCCCACTGACAAGCCTGTTCGAAGAACAAGGAGACGACACCATGTACCCAGGCAAGTACGCTACCCAGCACCCCGACCGGCCGGCCTTCGTCATGGCCAGCAGCGGCGTGGCCGTCAACTACCGCGACTTCGAATCACGCAGCAACCGCCTGGCGCATCTGTTGCGGGCCAACGGCCTGCAGCGGCTGGACCACTACGCCTTGTTCCTGGAGAACAACAACCGCTTTCTCGAAAGTTGCTCCGCCGGCTACCGCGCGGGGTTGTACTTCACCTGCGTCAACAGCTTCCTCACCGCGCAGGAGCTGGCCTACATCGTCAACAACAGCGAATCGAAGCTGCTCATCACCTCGCGCGCCAAGTTGCCGGTGGCGGCCGAGGCGCTGAAATCCTGCCCCAACGTGCGGCTGTGCCTGGTGGTCGATGGCGGGCCCGAGCTGGCCGCGCCCTTCCTGGACTTTGCGGCGGCCACCGCGGCCTACCCGTCGACGCCGATCGCCGACGAATGGCTGGGCACGGCGATGCTGTATTCATCGGGCACGACAGGCCGGCCTAAGGGCATCCTTCGGCCGCTGCCGGAAGGTCCGCCGACCGAGGCGCTGCCGATCTTCGGGTTCCTGCAGAAGCTGTGGCGCTACCGCGAGGACATGGTCTATCTGTCGCCGGCGCCGCTGTACCACTCGGCGCCGAATGCCGCGGTGTCGCTGACCCTGGGTGTGGGCGGCACGGTGATCATCATGGAGCACTTCGACCCCGAGCACTACCTGAGCCTGATCGAGAAGCACCAGGTCACGCACAGCCAGCTGGTGCCGACGATGTTCAGCCGCCTGCTCAAGCTGCCGCCCGAACTGCGCGACCGGTACAGCCGCAAGACGCTGGAGATCGCCATCCATGCCGCCGCGCCGTGCCCGGTGCAGGTGAAGGAGCAGATGATCGAGTGGTGGGGCCCGATCATTCATGAGTACTACGGCGCCACCGAAGGCCTGGGCTTCACCGCCTGCGACAGCGAACAATGGCTGGCGCACCGCGGCAGCGTGGGCAAGGTGATGATCGGCGACCTGCACATCCTGGACGAAGCCATGCAGCCCGCGCCGAAGGGCGTGCCGGGCGAGGTCTGGTTCAAGACCGCCACGCCGTTCGAGTACTTCAACGACCCCGAGCGCACCAAGGCCTCGCGCACGGCCGACGGCACGATGAGCACCGTCGGAGACGTCGGTTATGTCGACGACGACGGCTTCCTGTACCTGACCGATCGCTCCAGCTTCATGATCATCAGCGGCGGCGTCAACGTCTACCCGCAGGAATGCGAAAACTGGTTGATCACGCACCCCAAGGTGGCGGATGCGGCG
>DASQFA010000533.1:0-5119 GCA_035633375.1 Rubrivivax sp. | reverse complement strand
GACTGCTTTGGCCTGGCCGGCAGCGGCCGCCTGCGCGTGCAGGATGTGAACCTGCGAGAGCTGTTCCGGGCCTTTTGCGAGCTGTACGCGCCGGCAACTGAGCTGATGGCCAGCGGCACCCTGCTCGGTGAGCTGAAAGGTGCGCCGCTGCGCTGCTCGCTCGACGGCGCGCTGTATTCGCGCGCCGGCATGCTGGCCACCGGCGAAGCCATCGGCAGCACCTACGATTTCAGCGGCGAAGGCATCGGCAAGGCCATGGAAACCGGCATGCTGGCCGCCCGCGCCATCCTCGAAGGCCGCAAACAATCCGACGCCGATGCGGCGGTGCGCGGCGCCTATGAAGCCGCGTTGCGCGCACTGCAGCCGCGCTTCGAGCTTTACCGCAAGGCCAGCCGCGTGAATGCCCACCCCTGGCTGGCCGACCTGGTGATCTGGCGCGCCCGCAACAGCCCGCGCGTGCTGCGGCGTATGAGCGGCGTGCTCGAGGAAACCGCCAACCCCGGCAACCTGGTGAGTTTGCGCGGCATCACCAAACTCTTCCTTCCGATCCGATGACTGGCCACCAAAGCGCCTTGTGCGCTCCAGCTCGAGGGGACACCGCCGCGGGCCCGGCAAAGCCGGCTACGAGGCGCTTGCTTGATGCCCCTGCACGCAGGCATCGCGCAGGGCCAGGCCCGATGCACGACTGCTGACGCGCCATGTGTCAACTGCTCGGCATGAATGCCAACACGCCGACCGACGTGATGTTCTCCTTCACCGGCCTGGCCACGCGCGCCGACGAACACAAGGACGGCTTCGGCATCGCCTTCTTCGAGGACAAGGGCCTGCGTCTGTTCGTCGATCCGCACAGTGCGCGCACTTCGCCGGTAGCCGACATGGTGCGCCGCTACCCGATCAAGAGCGGCAACGTCATCGCACACATCCGCAAGGCCACGCAGGGCCGCGTGGCGCTGGAGAACACCCATCCGTTCCAGCGCGAGCTATGGGGCCGCTACTGGGTGTTCGCCCACAACGGCGACCTGAAGGACTTCTGCCCACGACTGCACGGCGCCTTTCGCCCGGTGGGCGATACCGACAGCGAGCGCGCCTTCTGTTGGCTGATGCAGGAGCTGGCCAAGGCACACGCCAGCGTGCCCGGCGTCGACGAGCTGAGCCACACCCTGCGCGAGCTGCTGCCCACGCTGCGCGCGCGCGGCAGCTTCAACATGCTGCTGTGCAACGGCCAGGCGCTGTGGGCGCACAGTGCGACACAGTTGCACTGGCTGCAGCGCCAGCACCCGTTCAGATCGGTGCAGTTGGCCGACGAGGACCTGAGCGTGGACTTCGCCGCGCTCACACAGCCCAGCGACCGGGTGGCCGTGGTGGCCACGCAGCCGCTCACCACCGGCGAGGCCTGGCAACCCATCGCCCCGGGTGAGCTGAAGGTCTTCGTCGACGGCACGCTGTACTGCTGAACGCGGACCCGGCCGACGCTTCGCCTGCGCGGCCGCCCCGTGGCTATGATGCGCTGAACCTGCCCGCGGCGACGATTCCACTGCAGGCTGCCGCCAGGAACTGCGCATGCCCTCCGAGCCTGAACCGACCGCGATCGATCCCGCCGCACAGCACCTGGCCGAGCCAGGCCTGCCGAGCGAAGCGCGCGTCGACGGCGAGGCCACGCCGCCGGCTTACCGACGCGCCTTCAGCCTGGTGGCGTTCACGATGAACCGCTTCATCGTCGATCAGGTCATTCGCGCGGCCCGCCATTTCGACAACGACACCGAGGCGATGATCCTGTTCGGCACCGTCGCGCACCTGAACGCCGCGCACCTCATGCCGCCGGGCTCCAGCCCGACCAGCGTGCTCGGCGCCGATGGCCGGGTGCCGGACGCGCAGCCGCAATTGCGCCCGGTGCGCATTCGTGACCTGGCGCAGATCACCGGCCGGCCGCGCGAGACGATACGCCGCAAGCTCGAGCGGCTGGAGGCCCAGGGGCGGCTGCTGCGGCGCGCCGACGGCTACGTCATCGACGTGGCCTCGGTCGATCCGCAGATGCGCGCGCTCAGCGTCGACGGCGTGCGCCGCTTCATGGACGCCTCGCGGGTCATCGCCGCGGCACTGCGCGACGCCGAGCAGGTGCTGGCGAGTGAGCGCGACGCTCCGGCGCCCTAGATCGAGACGCGCACGTCCGCTGCGGCCTCAGCGGGCTGTGCCGAGCATCTCGTGCTTCGTTCGCCACTCGGCCACCGCAGTGGCAATCGCGGCCACCGCTGAGCCTGGCCGCCTACCGCGTGCCCGAATCGAACACGCTGCTGTGCAACGGCGACGGCAGCGTCACGCCGCGCGAGGGCGAGCGCACGCTGAACCTGCGCGCCGGCCACCGCGACCTGGGCGGCGGCTTCAGCGCGCTGGCCGAGGGTGCCTGGCAGGACAGCAGCGAGGCCGCGATCTCGGCGCGCGCCTGGTACGCGCAGCTGGCCTACACCGCCAAGGCGCTGCCGTGGACGCCGAGCCTGACCTACCGCTATGCCAGCTTCAGCGGCGACCGGCCCGACACGCCCACGCGCGAAGCCTTCGACGCGCCGCTGTCCAGCGGGCTGGACGAATGGGCGCAAGGCATCAGCTTCAAGAAGGTGGTCACCAATAGCAACCTGAACTCGCACCGCGTGCGGCTGAATGCCGGGCCCGATCCGCGCCTGAACTTCACGCTCGACTACTACCACCTGTGGGCCGACGTGCCCTTGCCGACGGGGCAGAGCACCTATGGCAACGAGCTGGACCTGGTGGTGCGCTGGGCCATCTCCAAGCAGCTGTTCTTCCTGGGCTTGGCCGGCATCGCCTGGCCCGGCGATGTGATCCGGGCGCAGACGCAGGGCGCAGCGCGGCCCTGGAGCACCTTCCAGGCGTCGCTGTTCTGGGGCCTCTGACGCCGGCACAGTCGCCTCGTGGCGCAGCAGGTCCGAGACATTCGCGGGTGGTGTACGCCGTACCGGCTTTAAGGAGCGCCATTGATGACTCCTTCAATTCGGCACAGGGCCACGTGCTGCTTGGTCAGCGGCGGCCGGTATTCCCGAAGGACTGCTTTTCAGGTTCGAGTTGGGCATATGGCGGGACTGCTCTGGGTTGACTTGCGCCGAAAGTGCCTCGAGCAGACAGGCGGTCGACGCGCGATACCAGCCAGCTACAGATACGCTGCTGCGACCCGATCACGGGAGGCGTAACTTCGGAAGCGATAAACTGTCGCGAGGGACGAGCGTTTCTGCGGCGGGGGACACATGAGGCGGCGATACCTCATTCCACTTCTCGGCTGCGCGACAGCCTCTGCCTGGCCGCGCGGCGCGTGGGCACAGGCAGGAACACCCGGAGGGGGGTCCCCGCAGTCGTCGAATGTGCCAATTGTTGGCTTTCTCAACATCGCCTCGCCGACGAGCTACCGGTTCGTTGCCGATGCATTTCGAGAAGGTTTGGCGCAGGCCGGCTTTGTCGAGGGCCGCAACGTGCGCATCGAGGAACGGTGGGCGAACGGCGACCAACAGGCGCTCCCCGCTCTCGCGGCTGAGTTGGTGGCGAAGGGCGTCGTCGCCATCGCGGCGACTGGAGACGTGGCCTCGGCACGTGCCGCCAAGGGTGCGAGCACGACTGTCCCAGTAGTCTTCACCATCGGCGGCGACCCTGTCCGCTTCGGGCTCGTGGACAGTTTTAACCGGCCCGGTGGCCATGTCACGGGGATAACCTTTGTGGCGACCGCGCTCGGCGCCAAGCGTTTGCAGCTTCTGCATGACCTCGTGCCCAGTATCACGCGTGTCGCACTGCTGATGAACCCCGACAATCCCAACGCCGCGGCCGAGTCGGCGGACGCCCAGGCCGGCGCGGCCATACTCGGCCTTCAGACCGTTACAGTTCGCGCCCGCAACGCTGCCGAAATCGACACTGCTTTCGCTGAGATCGTGCGCACCAAGGCTGATGCTTTATTCAGCGGGACCGACCCGGTTCTGCTCAACCAGCGCCAACAGATCGCTGGTCTTGCCGAGCGACACGCGCTCCCCGCCATCTCTTTCACGCGCCCGTTTGCTGCGGCGGGTGGACTGTTGAGCTATGGCCCGAACATCGCATGGATGTACCGCCAAGCAGGCGGCTATATCGGGCAGATTCTCAAGGGGGCGAAACCGTCAGATATGCCGGTGATGCAGTCGACACACTTCGAACTCGTGCTCAACCTCAAGACTGCAAAGCGCCTCGGCCTCACGGTTCCCAGATCTTTCCTTGCTTCTGTCAACGACGTGATCGAGTGACCCGGCGCACCGCGCCGTGATGCTTGCCACGGATACGATAGGGAAGTGTGGGAAGGGAAGTGTGGGGTCTGGTCTTGCCTTTTGCCGCCGCGCCAGCCCTGAACTCCGCGCTAGAATCCTTACCGGGTAATACTTTGGGGGGACGGCGCCTTGGACACCACCACAATGACGAGCAAGGGTCAGGTCACCGTTCCGAAGGCCGTGCGCCGGCAACTCGGGCTGTGCCAGGGCACGAGGGTGGCCTTCGTGGTCGAAGGTGATCACGCGGTGCTGCGGCTGGCCGTGCCGGAGCGCGCGCTACCGCAAAGCGGTTTCGGCATGGTCAAGGTTTCGGGTCCGGCGGTGCCGGCCGACTTCGATGTGGCCAGTCTTCTGAAGCCCGTCGCCAAGCAAGCGCTCAAGGTTGCGAAGCGAGGCCCGTCTCCGTGATCGGCCTCGACACCAATGTGCTGGCGCGCTACTACCTGGCTGGGCACGAGGCCGATGCAGCCACCGTCAGGCAGCAGCAGGCGGCGCGGCGTCTGCTCGAGGGCGGCCAGCCGCTGATGGTTTGCAAGACAGTGCTGCTGGAACTCGAATGGGTCATGCGCGGCGCCTACGCCAGCACGCGCGAGCAGTTCGCCGGCGTGCTCGAACACTTGCTGTCGTCGCCGCAGGTCACGGTGGAAGACCGCGTGTCGGTGGAGGCCGCACTCGCCGGCCACCGCAGTGGGCTGGATTTTGCCGATGCGCTGCATCACGCCAGTTATCGAACCTGTGAAACGATGGTGAGCTTTGACGATCGCAAGTTCGGCCGGCGGGCTGGCAAGCTGGGGTTGATGCCCGCAGTGACTTTGCCGCGTTGAGGA
>DASQFA010000532.1:0-5188 GCA_035633375.1 Rubrivivax sp. | reverse complement strand
CACCCCGAGTTTGCCTTCCTGCCGCGCAAGTTCAAGATCGCCGTCAGCGGCGCGCGCGAGGATCGCGCTGCCATCGCCTGGCACGACATCGGCCTGCAGCTGCTGAAAAACGCCGCCGGCGAAGTCGGCTTCAAGGTGCGGGTCGGTGGCGGCATGGGGCGCACGCCGGTCATCGGCAGCGTGATCGGCGAGTTCGTGCCCTGGCAGCAGATCCTCGTCTTCATCGAAGCCATCGTGCGCGTCTACAACCGCATGGGCCGGCGCGACAACCTCTACAAGGCACGCATCAAGATCCTGGTCAAGGCCGAGGGGCAGAGCTTCGTGGACGCGGTGCGGGCCGAATTTGCACACATCCTCGAACACGACCGCGACGGTGCGGCACACCTGATTCCGCAAGCCGAGCTCGAACGTGTGGCTGCGAGTTTCCAGTGGCCCGCAGGCTTGAGCGTGCCGCGCGCAGCCGCGCCCAGCGCCCCGGCCAGCGCAGTGCCCGTGGCCTACACGCGCTGGCTGCAGCGCAACGTGCACGCGCACAAGCTTCCCGGCTTGCGCGCCGTGACGCTGTCGCTGAAGCGCGCCGCGCAGGCGCCTGGCGACGCCAGCGGCGACCAGATGGACCGCGCCGCCGAACTGGCCACGCGCTACAGCCAGGGTGAACTGCGCGTCACGCACGACCAGAACCTGCTGCTGCCCTGGGTGCATGAAAGCGACCTGCAAGCCCTGTGGCTGGCCGCGCGCGAGGCCGGCTTCGCCACGCCCAACATCGGCCTGCTGACCGACATGATTGCCTGCCCGGGGGGTGACTTCTGCGCGCTGGCGAATGCGCGCTCCATTCCCGTGGCGGCGGCCATCACCCAGCGCTTCGAAGACCTGGACCGGCTCTACGACATTGGCGACATCGACCTGCACATCAGCGGCTGCATCAACTCCTGCGGCCACCACCACAGCGGGCATATCGGCATCCTCGGCGTGGACAAGGACGGCGCCGAGTGGTATCAGATCACGGTGGCCGGCTCCGACGGCAGCACGCTCAGTGGCGCACCCGCGCCCGGCAAGGTGATTGGCCCGTCATTTGCTGCCGAAGAGGTGCCCGATGTCATCGAAGCCGTGATCGACACCTACTTCCGCGAACGACGCCACGGCGAGCGCTTCATCGATACCAGCAAGCGCCTGGGCACGGCACCGTTTCGCGCCGCCGCCGACGCGGTGCGCCGCGCCACCGCCAGTGCTCCGGCCGGCATCGGCGCCTGAAGGAACCCGCATGCGTTTCATCGACACACGACACGACCGCTGGCATCGCGTCGAGGGCGAGGACGGCCCGATTCCGCACCCGGATGCGCGAGCCGATCGACTGCTCACGCTGGAGCAATGGCATGCCGTGCGCGACACCTGGCCGCTCGGCATGGCCACCGGCGTGCTGCTGGCGAACACGCTGGACGTGGACACGCTGGCCGACGACGTGCGCGGCCCGCAGGCGCGCTTGTCGCTGGTGGTGCTGCAATTCCCGAAATGGACCGACGGGCGCGCCTATTCACAGGCACGCGTGCTGCGCACGCGCCACGGTTTCGACGGCGAGCTGCGTGCCATCGGCGAGGTGCTGGTGGACATGATGCCGCTGCTGCAACGCACCGGCTTCGATGCCGTGCAACTGCGCCACGACCAGCGCATCCAGGACGCGGTGCGCGCGCTCGGCTTCTTCGCCGGCCACTACCAGGGCGACGTGCGCCAGCCCTTGCCGGTGTTTGCCCGCGACGTGGGCGCCGAGCTGGCGCTCGGCGCCCGGCTCGACACGGCCGAGCTCTTTGCCGGCCAGGGCATCTGAGCATGAGATGCACCCCGTTGCGCGCCCGGGCGCGCGCCGCCGCGTCACCCGCAGGGCTGGTCCGATGAGTGCCATCGGGCTGTATGCCCGCACCAGCGCACAGTTCGACGAACGCGTGGCGCACACCGTGGCGGTGCTGCAATCCGCTGCCTCCGAGCACGCCGGACGCATCGTGCAGGCCACCAGCCTGGGCGCCGAGGACATGGTGCTCACCGACCTGATCGCGCGCCACCAGTGGCCCATCGCCATCGCCACGCTCGACACCGGCAAGCTGCATGCACAGACGCTGGCGCTGGTGGCGCGCCTCGAGACACGCTACGGCCTGCGCGTCGAGCGCCATGCACCTGCGCAGGACGCCGTGCTGCACTTCGTGCGCGAGCATGGCGAGTTGCCGATGTATCGCAGCGTGGAGCTGCGCCAGGCCTGCTGTGAACTGCGCAAGCTGCAGCCGCTGGCGCGCATGCTGGCATCGCGCAGCGCCTGGGTCACGGGCCTGCGGCGCCAGCAGTCCTCGAACCGCGGCAACGTGCCCTTCAACGAAACCGACGCCCAGGGTCGCACCAAGTTCAACCCGCTGGCCGACTGGAGGTGGGCCGACGTGTGGCACTACATCGCGCTGCACGGCGTGCCCTACAACGAGCTGCACGACCAGTTCTACCCCAGCATCGGTTGCGCGCCGTGCACGCGCGCCATCGCGGTGGGCGAGGACTTCCGCGCCGGACGCTGGTGGTGGGAAAACGAAGATGCCAAGGAATGCGGCTTGCATGTCGCACACAAGGACGAGGAAGCCAACGCATGAATGCCCCGCTGAGCATCGAGCGGCTGCTGCCGCAGTTCGATCACCAACATCTGGACTGGCTCGAAGAGGAGGCCATCTTCATCCTGCGCGAGGTGGCGGCCAGCTTCGAGCGGCCGGCCCTGCTGTTTTCCGGCGGCAAGGACTCCTGCGTCCTGTTGCGCCTGGCGGAAAAGGCCTTCAAGACGCTGCAGCACGACAATGACTTCAAGGGCCGGCTGCCATTTCCGCTGCTGCACGTCGATACCGGCCACAACTTCCCCGAGGTGATCGAGTTCCGCGATCGGCGCGTCGCCGAGATGGGCGAACGCCTGCTCGTCGGCCACCTCGAAGACTCGATCCGGCGCGGCACGGTGCGCCTGGCGCACCCGCTGGAATCGCGCAACGGGCACCAGACGGTAGCACTGCTCGAGGCCATCGAGACGCACCGCTTCGACTGCCTGATTGGCGGCGCGCGGCGCGACGAAGAAAAGGCGCGCGCCAAGGAGCGCATCTTCAGCCATCGCGACAGCTTCGGCCAATGGCAGCCCAAGGAGCAACGCCCCGAGCTGTGGACGCTGTTCAACACACGCATTCGCCCGGGCGAAAACTTCCGCGCCTTTCCCATCAGCAACTGGACCGAACTCGACGTCTGGCTGTACCTGGCGCGCGAGAACATCCCGCTGCCCGGGCTGTATTTCGCGCACCCGCGCGAGGTGGTGCGGCGCAAGGGCCTGCTCGTGCCGGTGACACCGGTGACGCCGCTGCTCGACGGCGAACAGGCCGAGACGGCGACGGTGCGTTTCCGCACGGTGGGTGACATGACCTGCACCTGCCCGGTGGAAAGCATTGCCGCAAACGCCGCGCAGATCGTCGCCGAGACACTGAGCGTCACCGTCAGCGAACGCGGCGCCACGCGCATGGACGACCGCACCAGCGACACATCGATGGAGCGGCGCAAGAAGGAAGGGTATTTCTGATGTCGACGATGCTGCACAGCGCGCGCGAAAGCGCCAGCGCCCAGCCCACACAGACCCGCGATGATCGCGCGGGCACGATCCGCCATGAGACGCTCGCCGGCGCGGACCACCGCGCCCTGCGTTTCCTCACCGCCGGCAGCGTGGACGACGGCAAGAGCACGCTCATCGGCCGGCTGCTCTACGACAGCCGCGCCATCCTGGCCGACCAGCTGGACATGCTCGAACGCAGGTCCGCAGGCGATGCGCTCGACCTGTCGCTGCTCACCGACGGCCTGGAGGCCGAGCGCGAACAGGGCATCACCATCGACGTGGCCTACCGCTACTTCGCCACGCCGACGCGCAAGTTCATCATCGCCGACGCACCCGGGCACGAGCAGTACACGCGCAACATGGTCACCGCCGCGGCCGGCAGCGATGCGGCCGTCGTGCTCGTCGACATCACCAAGATCGACTGGGCAGCAGCCGCGGTGGCGCTGCTGCCGCAGACGCGGCGCCATGCGCTGCTGGCGCATCTGCTGCGCGTGCCAAACATCGTCTTCGCGGTGAACAAGATCGATGCGCTGGCGCAGCCGCAGGCGGCCTTTGCGGCCGTGCGCGACGCGTTGCTGGCCTTTGCCGCAGAAGCCGGCATCGACGTCACGGCCATCGTGCCGGTGTCCGCGCTGCGCGGCGACAACGTGACGACGCCGCTGGACGAAGCCTGGTACCGCGGTCCGTCGCTGCTGCAACTGCTGGAGAAGCTGCCCGCGACGCAGGAGCGCGTCGACGGCTCGCTGCTCGTGCCGGTGCAGTACGTGGCGCGCGAGCCCGGCGACCACGCAGACGGCACCGGGCACCAGCCGCGCACGCTGTGGGGCCGCATCGCGCATGGCCGCGTGCGCCCGGGCGACACGGTGCAGCTTTATCCCAGCGGCGAACGCGCCGTGGTCAGCGCACTGCGCCGCGCCGGCAGTGCGGTGCTGCAGGCCGAGGCCGGCCAGTCGGTGGGCCTGATCCTCGACCGTCAGCTCGACGTGTCGCGCGGCGACTGGATCGGCACGCCCGACACCTTGCTGCCTGCGCAACGCTTCGGCGCCACACTGGCCTGGCTCGACACCGAACCCGCGGTCATCGGCCGCAAGTACGTGGTGCGCCACGGCAACCGCTGGGTGCAGGCGCGCATCGCCTCGATCGGGCACCGGCTGGACATCGCCACGCTGCTGCCCACCGATGCGCAGGAACTGGCGGTAAACGACATCGGCCACGTGGTGGTGGAATTGCAGCAGGCGCTGCCGCTGGAACCGTATGCGCACAACCGCGTGGCCGGCTCGCTGATCATGGTCGACCCGGCGAGCAACCGCACCAGCGGCGCGCTGCTCGTCGGCCTGGTGCGTTGATGGGGCACGTCATCTTCGTAGGCGCCGGCCCGGGCTCGGCCGACTTGATCACGCTGCGTGGCGCGCGCGCGCTGGCGGCGGCCGAGGTGGTGTTGTTCGACGCGCTGACCGATCCGGCGCTGCGCGAGCTGGCACCCCAGGCGCGCTGGCTGGACGTGGGCAAGCGCGGCTTCGCGCATGCCACGCGGCAGACCGAGATCAACGCCTTGCTGGTGCGCATGGCCCGGCAGCATGC
>DASQFA010000531.1:0-11170 GCA_035633375.1 Rubrivivax sp. | reverse complement strand
TGGACGCCGTCGACCAGCGCGCGCACGTGCTGCGGGCCGCGCTTAAGCAGGCTGCTCGCCACCATCACGCAGTCGGCGCCGGCGAGCAGCAGCTTGAGCACGTCGTCGGTGGTGTGCGCGCCGCCCGTGGCGGCAAGGCTGGCGTTCACGCGGCCGTGCAGGATGGCGATCCAGCGCAAGCTGAGGCGCAGCTCGTCGGAGGTCGACAGCACCAGGTGCGGCGCCACCTCGAGCTCCTCGAGCATGATGTCGGGCTGGACGAAACGATTGAACAGCACCAGCCCGTCGGCACCCGTGTCCACCAGGCGCTTGGCCATGTTGGCCATGGCGCTGAAGTAAGGTGCCACCTTGACGGCCACCGGCACCTTGGTCTCGTTGCATACCGACGCGACCAGATCGATGTAGCGCTGCTCGACTGCGGTGCTGGTATCGGCCAGGTCGGTGGCCAGGAAGTAGACGTTCAGCTCGACCGCGTCGGCGCCCGCGGTCTCGAACAGCCGCGCGTAGTGCGTCCAGCCACCGGTGGTGTAGCCGTTCAGGCTGGCAATCACCGGCACCTTCAGCGCCTGCTTGGCGTCGGAGATCAGCCGCAGGTATTTGTCGGTGGCGTTTCCGGTTTGCTGCATCTCCGGAAAGAAGCCGCGCGCCTCAGGTGACACTTCGGCGCCTTGCAGCATCAGGTCGTGGGTCGCCATCTCTTCGTGCTCGATCTGCTCCTCGAACAGCGAAGGCAGGACCACGGCGCCCGCACCGGCGTCTTCGAGCCGCTTCAGACTGTCGACCGTGGCCGTCAGCGGCGAGGCCGCCGCGACGATGGGGTTGTGAAGGTCCAGACCCAGGTAGCGGGTGCGCAGGTCGGCGCTCATTGTTTGCCCTCCTCGGGAGTGGATGCGGCGGGTGCCGGGGTGTCGCCTTGCTCTGTCACGGTGCGGTGCACGCCCGCGATCTGTTCGTAGAGGGTCCAGCGCGCATCGGCATCGGTCTGCGACTTCTTCGCCAGCATCTTGGCACGTGCCGGATCGGCCTGCGCCAGCATCGCGAAGCGGCCTTCCTTCATCGTGAACTGCTCCAGCGGGATCGTCGGCTTGCGTGAATCGAGCTTGAGCGGATGGTCGCTGCCGCCCATGCCCAGGCGCGGGTCGTAGTGGTACAGCGTGATGTAGCCGCTCTTCACCGCATCGCGCTGATGGCTCATGCCGGTGGTCATGTCGATGCCGTGCGCGATGCAGTGGCTGTAGGCGACGATGAGCGACGGCCCCGGCCACGACGCCGCCTCCTGGAAGGTACGCACGGTCTGCACCGGGTTGGCGCCCATCGCCACCTGCGCGACATACACGTTGCCATAGGCCATGGCGATCATGCCCAGGTCCTTCTTGCCGGTGGACTTGCCGGCAGCGGCGAACTTGGCCACGGCGCCGCGAGGCGTGGACTTCGAGGCCTGTCCGCCGGTATTGCTGTAGACCTCGGTGTCGAGCACCAGGATGTTGACGTTGCGGCCCGAGGCCAGCACATGGTCCAGGCCGCCGTAGCCGATGTCGTAAGCCCAGCCGTCACCGCCGATGATCCAGACGCTGCGCACGACCAGGCTGTCGGCCACCGCCAGCAACTGGTTGCCCTCGAAGCTGGCCGTCTGGCCGAGCTTGGCCTTGAGCAGCTTGACACGCTCGCGCTGCGCCTTGATCTGCTCGTCGGTGTCCTGCGGCGCCTGCAACAGCGCATTGGCGAGTTCGTCGCCGATGGCGTTGCGCAGCTTGTGCACCAGCATCATCGCCAGGTCGCGCTGCGCATCCAGCGCCAGCCGCATGCCCAGGCCGAACTCGGCGTTGTCCTCGAACAGGCTGTTCGACCACACCGGCCCCTGGCCTTCGCTGTTCTTCGACCACGGCGTGGTCGGCAGGTTGCCGCCATAGATCGACGAGCAGCCGGTGGCGTTGGCCATCACCAGGTGGTCGCCGTACAACTGCGACAGCAGCTTCAGGTAGGGTGTTTCACCGCAGCCCGAACAGGCACCCGAATACTCGAACAGTGGCTTGCGCAACTGCGATCCGCGCAGACCGTCGATCTTGTCGAACGAGGGCCGCACTTCGGGCAGGCCGAGGAAGAAGTCGTAGTTGGCGCGCTCGGCCACCAAGTGCTCCAGCTTGGGCGCCATGTTGATGGCCTTGTGCTTGACGACTTCCTTGCTGCGCGTGGGGCACACGTCCACGCACACCCCGCAGCCGGTGCAGTCCTCGGCAGCCACTTGCAGGCTGAACATCATGTTGTCCAGCGGGCCGCCGTCCTTACGCGACCACGGCACGGCCTTGAAGGTCGAGGGCGCATCCTTCATGGCCTCGGCCGGGAAGACGTTCATGCGGATCGCCGCGTGCGGGCAGGCCAGCGGGCAGATGCCGCATTGGGTGCAGATGCCTTCGTCCCAGATCGGGATCTCGAGCGCGATGCTGCGTTTTTCCCACTGCGTGGTGCCGGTGGGGAAGGTGCCGTCGGCCGGCATCGCCGACACCGGCAGCAGATCGCCCTTGCCGTCCATCATCATCGCGGTGACGCGCTGCACGAAGTCGGGCGCGGCGCGCGGCACGATCGGGCGGCGCGAGATCACCGAGTCGGGGCGCTCGGGCACCTTGACCTCGCGCAGCGCCGCCAGCGACGCATCGACCGCGGCGAAGTTGCGGTTGAGCACGGTGTCGCCGCGCTTGCCGTAGGTCTTGCGGATCGATTCCTTGATCTCGGCAATCGCTTCGTCGCGCGGCAGGACGCCAGAGATTGCGAAGAAACACGCCTGCGTGACGGTGTTGATGCGCCCTGACAGACCCGCCTGCTGCGCCACCGCCAAGGCATCGACGACATAGAACTTGAGCTTCTTGTCGATGATGCTCTGCTGCGCCTCGCGCGGCAGCTTGCTCCACACGGCCTCGGGGCCATACGGGCTGTTCAGCAAGAAGGTGGCGCCGGTGCGGGCGAGCTCCAGCACGTCGAGCTTTTCCATGAACTCGAACTGGTGGCAGGCGACAAAGTCCGCGCGTTTGATGAGGTAGGTCGATTCGATCGGCTTGGGCCCGAAGCGCAGGTGCGACACGGTGATCGCGCCCGATTTCTTGCTGTCATAGACGAAGTAACCCTGGGCGTGCAGCGGCGTGTTCTCGCCGATGATCTTGACCGTGTTCTTGGTGGCGCCGACCGTGCCGTCGGCACCCAGGCCGTAGAACACGGCCCGCGTGACGCCGGCGGCTTCGGTTTCGAAGCTGTCATCGACCTTCAGCGACAAGTGCGTCACGTCGTCGAAGATGCCGACGGTGAAGTGCCGCTTGGCCTGGGGCAGCTTGAGCTCGTCGAGCGCAGCCTTGGCCATCGCAGGGGTGTATTCCTTGGACGACAGGCCATAGCGCCCGCCGATGACACGCGGCAGACGCTCGCCTTCGGGCCAGGCTTCGGCCAGCGCCGTGACCACGTCCTGGTACAGCGGCTCGCCCAGGGCGCCGGGCTCCTTGCAGCGGTCGAGTGCAGCGATGGCGCGCACCGTCTTCGGCAGGGCCGCGATGAAGGCAGGTGCGTCGAAGGGCCGGTACAGCCGCACGATGACGATGCCAACCTTTTCGCCGTCGGCCACCAGCTTGCGCACCGCTTCGCTGGAAGCGCCGACGCCCGAGCCCATCTGCACGAGCACGCGCTCGGCGTCGGGCGCGCCCTCGTAGTCGAAGAGCTTGTAGTGGCGGCCCGTGACCTTGCCCAGGCGCTCGAAAGATTCGCTCACGACGCCCGGAACGGCCATGTAGTAGGTGTTCGAGGCTTCACGCCCTTGGAAGAAAACATCCGGGTTTTGCGCCGTGCCGCGCATGATCGGCTGGTCGGGGTTGAGCGCACGCGCGCGATGCGCCTTGACGAGTTCTTCGTCGATCAGGCTGCGCACTTCGTCCTGGAAAAGCAGATCGATCTTGTTGACCTCGTGGCTGGTGCGAAAGCCGTCGAAGAAGTGCATGAACGGCACCCGTGCCTTGAGCGTGGCCATGTGCGCCACCATCGCCATGTCCTGCGCTTCCTGCACGCTGTTCGAGGCGAGCAGCGCAAATCCCGTGGTGCGCGCCGTCATCACGTCGCTGTGGTCGCCGAAGATCGACAGCCCGTGCGTGGCAAGCGCCCGCGCCGCGACGTGGATCACGGCCGCCGTCAGCTCGCCTGCGATCTTGAACATGTTGGGCAGCTTCAGCAGCAGCCCCTGCGAGGCGGTGAAGGTGGAGCTGAGCGCGCCGGCCTGCAGTGCGCCGTGTACCGTGCCTGCCGCGCCGCCTTCGCTTTGCATCTCCACCACCAGCGGCACCATGCCCCAGATGTTCTTCTCGCCTTCGGCAGACCATGCGTCGGCAAGCTCCCCCATCGTCGACGACGGCGTGATCGGATAGATGGCGATGACTTCGCTGTTCCAGTGGGCGATGCGTGCCGCGGCTTCGTTGCCGTCCAGCACATGCGAGCGTTCTGTCATGTTGGTCTCTTTGGATTGATGAGAGAAGGGGCGCGGGGACAGTGGTGACTCGGCCGGTCAACTCTGCAGCATGCCGACCTTGCCGGCCTCCCAGCGCCGGTACTCGGTGGTCAACAAGGCGACGTGCTCGCGCTCTTCGGCAGCCAGTTCGTTGTACAAACCGCGCTCTACCGAACCCAGCGTCGAGCGCTCGCCTTCGCTGGTGAAGAATTCTACGGCGCGCTGCTCGAAGGCAATCGCGATGCGGAACAGGTTGGCCGGGTCCTCGGGGTGGTTCTCGATGCCGGCGTACAGCGCCGCACGCTCGATCTTGAAGTCTTCGCTCGGCGCCGGCACGTCCAGGTGGTAGCGCCGACACAGTGTTTCCATATGCTCCTTTTCCATGTCCGCGAAGTTGCCGAACAGCGTCTTCAGCACCGGGTCGGTGCTCTCCATGGCGGCGCGGCGGTAGAAGGCCTGGCCGCCGAGCTCGATCTCGAAGGCCTTGCGCACCACGTCCACGGCCAGGGCGATTTCGGCGCGGCGATCACCCAGCGTTTCGAGCTTGCCGCCGCAGTACGGACACATGCCGTAGGGGTAGGCGAAGCCCTCGCTGACCTTGGCGCAGTGGGTGCAACGCCACTGCACCTGGGTGACGGCGTCGTGGAAGTAGTCGTGATCGGCTTCCTCGTCGTGGGCCTGATCGCCCTTGACGCGGCGCACGGTTTCCGCCAAGCCCGGCGGCGGCACCGGCTGGCTCAACAACGCCGCGCCGGACAGCGGCACCGGCGGCACGAAGGCATCGGCGTCTTCCTGCGTGATCGGCCACTTGCTCTTGCCGCTGGCCAGATAGGCACCGATGGCGCGCGCGGCGCGGCGCCCGGCGCCCATCGCCAGGATCACCGTGGCGCCGCCGGTGACGATGTCGCCGCCGGCAAACACGCCCGGCACGCTGGTGGCCTGCGTGGCCGCGTCGGCCACGATGTAGCCCCACTTGTTGAGTTCCAGCCCCGGCGTCGATTTGGTGACGATCGGGTTGGCCTTGGTGCCCAGCGCATAGATCACGGTGTCGCACTCGAGCTCTAAGAACTCGTCCTGCGGGATCGGCTGGCGCCGGCCCTTGGCGTCCGGCTCGCCCAGCACCATCTTCTGCACCTTCATGCCACGCACGTTGCCTTCGGCGTCGGTCAGGATCTCGACCGGCCCGTGCAGGAAGAAGAACTCGATGCCTTCTTCCTTGGCATGGCGCAGTTCCTCCAGCCGCGCCGGAGCCTCGGCTTCGGAGCGCCGATAGACACAGCGCACCGTGGGGATGCCCAGACGCTTGGACACGCGCAGGCAGTCCATCGCGGTGTTGCCCGCGCCGATGACGACGACGCTCTTGCCCAGCGTCACCGGGGTGTCGATGAAGGGAAACTTGTCGCCCCCCATGAGGTTGATGCGGGTCAGGAATTCGTTGGCCGAATAGACCTGGCCAGCAAACTCGCCCGGGATGCCCAGGAAGGCCGGCGCGCCGGCGCCGGCGCCCACGAACACCGCGTCGTAGCCCATCTCGGCCATCAACTGGTGCACCGTGAAGGTCTTGCCGATGACCTTGTTGGTCTCGAACTTGACGCCCATTTCTTTCAGGTGCTCGACCTCGCGGGTGATGATGTCGCGCGGCAGCCGGAACGGCGGAATGCCGTACTGCAGCACACCGCCCACCACGTGCAGCGCCTCATAAACGGTGACGTCGCCGCCGAACCGGGTGAGGTCGGCCGCCACTGCCAGGCCAGAAGGGCCCGAGCCGACGATGGCCACCTTGCCGAAGGGCCGTTCGAAGTGCAGCGCTTCGACCTTCGGATGATGGGCGTTGTCGCCGACGTAGCGCTCGAGCCGCCCGATCGCCACCGGTTCGAGCTTGCGCCCGACGATGCACTGCGCCTCGCATTGCGACTCCTGCGGGCACACCCGGCCGCAGACCGAAGGGAACAGGTTGGATTCGCTGATGGTGGCGAGCGCGCCATCCATGTCACGCACCAGCATCTGGCGTATGAAGCGCGGGATGTCGATCGACACCGGGCAGCCCTGGATGCAGGTGGGCGTGCTGCACTGGATGCAGCGCTCGGCCTCGGCCAGCGCGTCGGCCATCGAATAGCCGAGGTTCACTTCCTTGAAGTTGCGCGAACGCTCCAGCGCATCACGCTCGGGCATCTTGGTGGCGTGCGGCGCCAGGTCCTTGTACTTCTTGTAGTTGTGCTTGCCCTGCTCGAACAGCACCTTCTCGACGTTGCACACATGCGCATAGTCGGTGTTGGCAGCGGCTTCTTCGCCCTTGAAGCGCTTCTGGCGCAGCATCAGTTCCTTGAAGTCGACCTGGTGCCCGTCGAAGTCGGGCCCGTCGACGCACGCGAACTTGATTTCGTTGCCGACGGTGACGCGGCACGAACCGCACATGCCGGTGCCATCGACCATGATCGCGTTCAGCGACACCATGGTCTTCACGCCGAAGGGGCGCGTCGTTTCCACGCACGCGTTCATCATCGGCAGCGGCCCGATGGCGACCACCAGATCGGGCTTGTCGCGCTCCAGCACACCCTGCAGTGCCTGGGTGACGAAGCCGGGCTTGCCGTAGCTGCCGTCGTCGGTGCAGACGATCAGTTCATCGCAATACTTCCCGAAGGTCTCTTCCCAGAAGACGAGGTCCTTGTTGCGAAAACCGATGATCCCGGTGGTGCGATTGCCGGCTTGCTTGAAGGCACGCAGTTGCGGAAACACGGGCGCGATGCCCAGGCCGCCGCCGACCAGCACCACATGCCCGATCTTGGCCACGTGCTGCGGCAAGCCCAGCGGGCCGACGAAATCGGAGAAGCCGTCGCCGGCCTTGTAATGGTCGCGCATTTCCAGCGTCGACTTGCCGAGCGCCTGGATGACCAGCGTGACCGTGCCCTTGGCGCGGTCGTAGTCGGCCACGGTCAGCGGAATGCGCTCGCCGCCTTCGTGCAGGCGCAGCATCACGAAGTGGCCGGGTTCGGCCGAACGGGCCACGTCCGGGGCCAGCACTTCCCACAGGAAAGTCGTCGGCGAGAACGCTTCGCGGCGAATGATCTGATACATGTCAGCCCTGATGGTTTGAGGTTGAACGGTTCAATGGGGGGTGTCGGCGGGTGTGCGTGCCTTGGCTGCGGCCAAGGCCGGCATCGGCATCGACTCGGCAGGCTTCAAGACCCTGGCGCCGGTGCGGCGATGCGTTCGCGTCTGCAGCAATGCCTGCCTCCATGTCTGTTTTCTAGGCACTCATCGCGCCAGCCTCGCCGGGAGGCAGCGTTGCCTGGGTGCCATTGTGCGACGACCCAGTATGCGCCGATCGGCCTGAATGCTAGGAACATAAGGAGCCCCTCAATATGACCTATATCAAAGTAGAAGTCGGCGGCAGCCACTGATTTCGCCGGGCGGCGCCGTGGGCGGCCGGGCGGCGCAGCCGAGCGATACGCCACGCGGCAGCGGCTTGCGAGCGGGCTACTGGGGTGCGACGGTACGACACAGCGACTATCCTTGCCACGATGTACAAGAAGTTCTTCGGGTTGAAGCAGGAGCCGTTCTCGATAGCTCCCGACCCCCACTACCTGTTCATGAGCGAACGCCACCGCGAAGCGTTGGCGCACCTGCTGTATGGCGTGCGCGGTGGCGGCGGCTTCGTGCTGCTCACCGGCGAGATCGGCGCAGGCAAGACGACGGTATGCCGCTGTTTCCTGGAGCAGGTGCCGCGGCGCTGCAACGTGGCCTACATCTTCAACCCCAAGCAGACCGCGCAGGAACTGCTCGAATCCATCTGCGACGACTTTCGCATCCCGCGCGAGCCGCTTGCGGGCCATGTGCCGACGGCCCGCGACCATGTGGCGGCGCTGAACGCCTTCCTGTTGCGCACGCATGGCGTCGGGCAGAACAACGTGCTCATCATCGACGAGGCGCAAGGCCTCACGGCCGAGGTGCTGGAGCAGTTGCGCCTGCTCACCAACCTGGAAACCAACGAACGCAAGCTGCTGCAGATCATTCTCATCGGCCAGCCCGAACTGCGCGACATGCTGGCACGCCCCGAACTGGAGCAACTGGCGCAGCGCGTCATCGCCCGTTACCACCTCGACGCGCTGACGCAGCGCGAAACCTCGCGCTATATCCAGCACCGCCTGGCGGTGGCCGGGCTGAACACGGCGCTGCCTTTCGACGCGCAGGCCATGCAGCGCATCCACCTGCTGTCGCGTGGTGTGCCGCGCCGCATCAACCTGTTGTGCGACCGGGCGCTGCTGGGTGCCTATGCCAGTGGCAAGGCCATGGCGGACGTGGCCATCGTCGACAAGGCGGCTGCCGAGGTGCTGGGCCTGCCGCATCGGCGCGCCCGTCATCGTGCCGCGCTGTCGCCACGGGCGCGCCTGGGTGCCACCCTGGGCCTGGGCGTGCTGCTCGGCGCGGCGCTGGTCGGCGCGGTGGCCCTGGCCTGGGACACCCTGCGCGTGGCGGCGCCTTCGGCCCTGAGCAGCCAACACCAGGCGGGGAGGTAGCGCTGCCATGTCCTACATCCTCGAAGCGCTGCGCAAGGCCGACGCCGAACGCGAGCGCGGTGCCGTTCCCGACCTGCATTCGCAACTGCTGCCGGATGCGCCACCCGGCGACGAGGCGCAGGAGCGCCGTTTGCCGCGCTGGCTGTGGTCTGTGGTGATTGCAGCGCTGGTGCTGGGCGGCGTGTGGGCCGGGTCCTGGCTGGGCGGCAATGCGGCGCCCCAGGCGACGGTCCCGCCCGCTCTGACACCATCGACGCGCCCCGCGGCAGACTCCACACCGCCGGTGTCGGTCATGGCGCCAGTGGCTGCTGCGGATGCCGGTGCGGCTTCGCCGGCAGCGCCCGCGGCGGTCGCATCCACGACGCCGGCACCGGCACCTGTGCAGACGCCAGCGAATGCAAATGCACCGGCCATAGCATTGGCATCGGCATCGGCATCGCCATCGGCATCGCCATCGGCAACTTCCTCAGCGCCGGCCGATGCGCCTCGCGCCGGACCCGCACCCACGGTGGCACGTGCCGCGGACAAGGCCTCAGCTGCGCCGACCCGTCCGGTGCCGAAGGCAAAGCCGGTGCCGCAGTCCGTCCCGCCGGGGCCAGCGCGCGATGCCGCTGCGGCGAAGGCACCCACAAAGAGCGAAGAAAAGGCGCTGGCGAAAGCCGACGCGCAGGCACCCCCACCCCGCCTGCCCCGGCTGAACGAACTGCCCGAAGAACTGCGTCAGCAGATGCCCGCGCTGGCCGTAGGCGGGTCGGTGTATTCGCCGCAAGCGGAGAAGCGCATGATCATCCTCAACGGCCAGGTTTTCCTCGAAGGCGCCGTGTTGGCGCCCGAACTGAAGTTGGAGCAGATCCGGCCCAAGTCGGCCGTTCTGTCGATACGCGGACAACGTTTCGAGTTGCCCTTGTAATGCCGCAGGCCACACGAGGCGCAGACCATTGGGGGTCCTTGGCCCAGACGACAGGGAAACCCCGTCCGTGTGCGACGCGTGGGCGATCCTAGAATTCAAGTGTCCGACACCAGGAGCGCGAACCGATGTCAAGCCAACGCCGCGGCGCCGTTGCACAGCCTGCCGAAGCCGCTGCCCCGGGGCCGCGTGTGCTGAAGAAATACCCCAATCGGCGCCTGTACGACACCTTCAGCAGTTCGTACATCACCCTGGCCGACGTGAAGGCGATGGTGCTGCAACTCGAAGACTTCGAGGTGCGTGACGCGAAGACCGGCGAAGACCTCACGCGCAGCATCCTGCTGCAGATCATCCTGGACGAAGAATCGGGCGGCGTGCCGTTGTTCTCGTCACAGATGCTGGCGCAGATGATCCGCTTCTACGGCAACTCCATGCAGGGCATGATGGGCGCCTACCTGGAGAAGAACCTGCAGACCTTCGTCGAGTTGCAGAAGCGCTTTGCCGCGCCAGGGCTGGTGCTGGGCGATGCAAAGAACTTCACGCCCGAAATGTGGGCGCAGTTCATGACCGGGCAGGGCACGGCGATGCAGGGCCTGGTGGGCACCTACCTCGAGCAATCGAAGAACCTGTTCACGCAGATGCAGGAACAGATGGCCCAGCAGGCGGGCACGCTGTTCCCGGGGATCAGCGGGCTGCCAGGCAACAAGCCGGGCAACAAGCTCTGATCCGGCGCGGTGATCGCTCCCTTGGATGGGCTGCGGCAGCATTGACTGCGCGCGCCTTGCGGGCGCCAGATCGAAGTCGCGCATGTTGCATGCGCAGGCGCCCCCGGCCGGATGCAGGACAATTCAGTCAATGAATTCACCCCTTGCCGGCGCCGCGCCCCAGCACGCCCCGACCATCGCCTTCGTCTCCCTCGGCTGCCCCAAGGCGCTGACCGATTCCGAACTCATCCTGACGCAACTGCAGGCCGAGGGCTACGCCACCAGCAAGACCTACGCCGGCGCCGACCTGGTGATCGTCAACACCTGCGGCTTCATCGATGCGGCGGTGCAGGAAAGCCTGGACGCCATCGGCGAGGCGCTGGCCAGCAACGGCCGCGTCATCGTCACCGGCTGCCTGGGTGCCCGCCCCGGTGAGGATGGCGGCAACCTGGTGCGCCAGATGCACCCCAAGGTGCTGGCCGTGACCGGCCCGCACGCCACGCAGCAGGTGATGGACGCGGTGCACCTGCACAGCCCCAAGCCGCACGATCCCTTCGTCGACCTG
>DASQFA010000530.1:0-5927 GCA_035633375.1 Rubrivivax sp. | reverse complement strand
GGGCTTGGCGGCCGATGCGGCGCTCGGCGCTGCCGGCGCCGATGCCTGCGCCACCGCCACCGGCGCCTTCGTCGGTGGCTCGGCGGCCGGGCCGCAGCCGGCCAGAAGGAGGGCCGCCATCGGGCCCCAGGAGTGCTTCAGGTCGATGCTGCGCATGGCGGTCCTCCTAGGACGAGGTCAGAGACGAGGTGACTGTAGCCGATGGCCCTGTGTCCGGACTGCGATCGACCATGGGCCAGTGGCCCGCTCAGGCACATGGCAGCGGGCATCGGCCCCGAGGTCGGAGACGCATCGCCATCGCGAGGGGCAGCGATCGACAACGATAGGCACCCGCGGCGTGGCCGGCGGCGCCATCGGGTAGGCTCGCGCACTGTGCACACGCTGCGCTGCCGGCGCCGAAGATCCTTCCATGACGACCCACCCGAACCCGCCCCCAGGCACCGACACCCGCGTCGGCGACGTCACCGCCTATGACCGCCACATGACGGCCGAAGACGCCATGGTGCACGACACGCTGTGCGCCATGCAGGCGCCCACCGGTCTGGTGCGGCTGACCGAGATGATGGCGGCCGCCGCCATTCGCACCGCGCGCGGCGCCGTCTTCCAACCCCCCGAGGTGAAGCGCGTGCTCGAGCGGCTGCTCGCCGGCGGCCATGCCAAACGCGACGCGCAGGGTCGTTTCAGTGCCGCGGCGCCGCATGGCGCGGCGCGCTTTGCCGAGATGATGCGCGACGCCGCTCGCGCCAAGGCCTGGTTCGATGCCTGGCGCAAGCTGGTGCAGTTCGACCAGGCCTATTCGCTGGGCTTCCAGGAAGAGGAGCAACTGGCCGCCGCACTTCGCCTGGTGATCTACGGCGGCGGCACGCTCGAGCATCTGGACCGGCTGGGCCAGCTGGTCTACACCTTCACCCACCTGTGGAGCGGCGCGCTGCGCCGTGCCGTGCTGCAGCCTTTCGATGCGGCGCTGTTCGACGGGCTCGAGTCGGCGCTGCGCTCGAACCTGGTCGAGCAGATGCTGGTGGTGGTGAGCGGCTTCGTCGAATCACCGGTGCGTGTACTCGAAGACTGGCTGCTGGCCGATGCGGCCAGGCTGCACAAGAAGGTGTCGCCGATGGTGCGCCTGCGCCTGGCCGAGACGCTGCTGTTCCGCGCCGAGCTGGCCGGGGCACGCGCGCTGTGTGCCAGCGTGGAGAGCACGGCGGTCGAGCCGCTGCAGGCGCTGTTCGTCATCGCGGAAGGCCAATGGGAGGCCGGTGCGCAGCGCTTCGAGGCGGGCTGGAAGATCGCCGGCGCCGAAGCCGGGCGGCGCAAGAACCTGATGTCGCCGTCGGTCGAATGGATCTACTTGATGGCGCTGCTGGCGCTGCCCACGCCGGTGGCCTGGAGCAAGGCACGCAAGTTTGCCGCCTCCGAAGCCGGCAAGCGCGACGCCGCCGATCCCTACGGCTTCTGGGGCGTGTGGGTCGATGCCATCGACCAGCGCCTGGGCGATGCGCCCAAGGCGCATGCGCATTTCCGCCTGACGCACCACGAGCTGTCGGGCATGCAGTCGCTGCAGTACCTGCACCACCTGCTGCTGGCCGCCTGGCTGCGCGTCGAGGTGCCGAAGCCGGCCGAGTTGCGCAAGCATGCGGCGGCGCTGGCGCAGCAGTTCGACGCGGCCGGCATGGCCTGGCCGGCGCGGCTGGTACGGCGCGCGGCCGCGGCGCTGCTGCGTGAAGCGCCGGCTGCGGCCGACGCCGACATGCCGTTCTTCGTGGGTGCGGCGCAGGACAGCTGGCGCGAGGCGCTGGCCTCGATCATGGCGCTGGGCGGTGATGCGGCAGACAGCCCACGCGGCGCGTCGGCTGCGCTGCCGGACCGGCTCATCTGGCTGGTCTCGGCCGGCAAGGATGGGCGCATCACCACCATCGAGCCGATGGAGCAGAAGGCCGGCGTGCGCGGCCTGGGCAAACCCAAGGCGGTGGCGCTGGCCACGCTGGCCAAGCGCAAGGACCTGGCCACGCACGATGCCGCGCTGCTGCGCGCACTGCGGCGCGAGGACTACGGCAACCGCCCGGTGCTGGACATCGTGGAGGCCGCACCCGCGCTGGTGCGCCACCCATTCGTCGCCTGGGAGCGCGAGCCCACGCGCTTCATCGAGGTGAACGAGGGCCTGCCGGCGCTGGAAATCATGACGCAGGGCGAGCACATCGGCTTTCGCCTGCTCGACCCGGTGCGCACCGAAGCGCACCGCAAAGACGAAGCGCAGGACGAGTTGCTGCCGCCGCGCTGGCGCACGCAGCGCGCGCGGCTGCGTGGCGTGATGCTGCTGCCCGACGGCGAGGGCCGCGCCCGGTTGGTGCGGCTGACGCCCGCGCAGCTGCGCGTGGACGAGCTGGTGTCGCAGGGCTGGAAGGTGCCGGTGGCCGCGCGCACCGAGCTGGATGCGGCGTTGCGCGTGCTGGCGGCGCATTTCCAGGTGGCCAGCGACGCCGAGACCGGGCACGAGGTGCAGGCCGACCGCCGCCTGCGTGCCGAACTCGTGCCCCATGGCGCCGGCCTGCGCCTGGCGCTGCTGGCCGCACCCTTCGGCGACTTCGGCCCGCGCCTGGGCCCGGGCAGCGGGCGCACGCGCGTGACCACCGTGCACCAGGCGCTGACGCTGTCGACGCGGCGCGACCTGGGGCACGAGCGCGAGGTCTTCGACAAGCTGCTCGAAGTGCTCGACTTCCTCGAAGACGACGTGCACGAGTGGGCGCTCGACGATCCCGAGCAGGCGCTGGCCGCGGTGGAAGGCCTCAGCCGCCTGGGCGCCGACATCGTCACCGAATGGCCCAAGGGCAAGCCGATGCGCGTGCGCGCGGTGGCTGAAGGCTCGGTGAAGCTTCGCGCCAGCTCCAAGGGCGAATGGCTCGAGCTGGACGGCGAACTCGAGCTCGACGGCGGCGAGGTGCTGCGCCTGCGCCAGTTGCTCGACCTGTCACGCGAAAGCCGCAGCCGCTTCGTCGCGCTCGGCGAGGGCGACTTCCTGGCGTTGAGCGACACGCTGCGCCAGCAACTCAGCGACCTGGCCACACTGGCGCAGCCGCACAAGCAGGGGCAGCGGCTGGCGGGCGTGGCCGCACTGGCCTGGGAGGCCAGCGGCCATGGCCTGGTGCTGGACGGCGATGCCCCCTGGCGCAAGCGCGCCGCGTCCTGGGCGCAGGCGCAGGAACGTGTGTTCGAGCTGCCGGCCAGCCTGGGGGCCGAGTTGCGCGACTACCAGCTCGAAGGCTACCGCTGGCTGATGCGCCTGGCCGAGAGCGGCTTCGGCGCGGTGCTGGCCGACGACATGGGCCTGGGCAAGACGGTGCAGACCCTGGCGCTGCTGCTGCAGCGCGCGGCCGGCGGGCCGGCGCTGGTGGTGGCGCCGACCTCGGTGTGCGGCAACTGGCTGCTCGAAGCAGCGCGTTTTGCGCCGAGCCTGCAGGTCGGGCTGTATGGCGATGTGCTGACGGGCGACGAGCCGGAGGACGAAGCGCTGGACGCCGACACGCCGCAGCCGGACGAAGCTGCCGTGGCGCAGGGCACGGCTGCGGCGGATGCGGCGCCCACCCAAGCGGCCGCGTCGGCCGACAACGCCCGCCGTGCGGCGCGCCGCCGCCAGGTGCGCGCGCTCGGCCCCGGGCAGGTGCTGGTGTGTTCGTACGCACTGCTGCAGATCGACGCCGACATCCTGGCCGCGCCGCGCTGGCACAGCATCGTGCTCGACGAGGCGCAGGCCATCAAGAACCCGGCCACGCGCCGCGCCAAGGCGGCGCTGGCGCTGCAGGGCGATTTCCGTCTCGCACTGACCGGCACGCCGATCGAGAACCGCCTGGGCGAGCTGTGGTCGATCATGGGTTTTTGCAACCCGGGGCTGTTGGGCAGTGCCGAGCAATTCTCAAAGAACTTCGCCAACCCGATCGAGCGCGAGCCGGACCCGCACCCCTCCACCACAGGCCGCTTCCGAGCGGACTCATCCCCCGCAGTAGGGCGGACGCCGCAGGGTGGCGGCCTTGGCGGCACATTGAAGGCGCAGAGCTCGCGCCGCTTGCGCCGGCTGCTCTCGCCCTTCTTGAAGCGGCGCACCAAGTCCGAGGTGCTGACCGACCTGCCGCCGCGAACCGAGATCGTGCACGAGGTGGTGCCCGGTGCGAAGGAGCGTGCGCTGCTCGAAGCCTTGCGCCAGCAGGCCGAGGCCAGCGTGGCGCAGGCCATTTCGGCCAACGCATCGGCCGGAGGCGGCCGCGAAGGGCAGAACCAGTTCCATGTGCTGGCGGCGCTGACGCGGCTGCGCCGCGCCGCCTGCGACCCGCGCCTGGTGGCGCCCGAACTCGGCCTCATCGGCGCCAAGGTGCTGGAGTTCGAGCGCCTGGCGGTGGAACTGGTGGCCGGGCGGCACAAGGCGCTGGTGTTCAGCCAGTTCACCGACTTCCTGGCGCTGCTGCGCGAGCGGCTCGACCTGGCGGGCCTGAGCTACCAGTACCTGGATGGCAGCACGCCGGCGGCCGAGCGCGGCAAGCGCATCGCCGCCTTCCAGGCGGGCACGGGCGACCTGTTCCTGATCAGCCTGAAGGCCGGCGGCTTCGGCCTGAACCTGACTGCCGCCGACTACGTGATCATTGCCGATCCGTGGTGGAACCCGGCCAGCGAAGAGCAGGCCAGCGCACGCGCCCACCGCATCGGCCAGCAGCGGCCGGTGACGGTGTACCGGCTGGTGACGCAGGGCTCGATCGAAGAGAAGATCGTGCGCCTGCACCGCAGCAAGCGCGACCTGGCCGAAGGCATCCTGAGCGGTGAGGACGCGGGCGCGCCGATCGACGCGGCGCAGTTGATGGAGCTGCTGCGGGCGCAGTAGGCTGCGCCGGATGCTGCGTTAGCCCTTCTTGACGCCAAAGAGCAGCAGTGCGCCGCCGGCGACGATTGCCGCCACGCCGGCCCAGATGGGCACGTTCACCGTCTGCTTTTCCGTCACCGACAGTTCTATCGGCCCAATCTTGGCCTGCTGCGTGTCCTTGGTATAACTGAAGCCGCCATAGGCCAGGCCGAGTACACCGGCCACGATCAACGCGATCGCGGCAATTCGGATTGCATTCATGTCATTTCTCCCTTTGCAGGCGTCGAGTATCGATGGGGCCACGGCGCCGACCTGTGGGCCGCAGTCGGGGCGTTGCGTAGGACTTGTCTGATGTGGCCCACGCCGTGCGGACCTCAGGCGGCCCCGTGCGGGCGTTGCAGGCTGCCCAGCGGACAATGGCCGCATGAAGACACCGAAGAGACTGCAATCGCTGCTCGACGAAGGGCTGATCGACAGCGTGCAGCGCCAGCTGATGAGCGGCAAGGAAGCCACGGTCTATGTGGTGCGCTGCGGCGACGAGGTGCGCTGTGCCAAGGTCTACAAGGAAGCCACGCAGCGCAGCTTTCGCCAGGCGGTGGACTACACCGAGAACCGCAAGGTCAAGAACACGCGCCAGGCACGCGCCATGGCCAAGGGCACGCGCTTCGGCCGCGAGATGCAGGAGGCGGCCTGGCAGAGCGCCGAGGTGGATGCGCTGTACCGGCTGGCCGCGGCGGGGGTGCGCGTGCCCCGGCCCTACAACTTCCACGACGGCGTGCTGCTGATGGAACTGGTGACCAATGCGCAGGGCGACGCGGCGCCGCGCCTGAACGACGTGGACTTCCACGCCGACGACGCGCGGGCGCATCACGCCACGTTGATCCGCGAAGTGCAGCGCATGCTGTGCGCCGGGGTCGTGCACGGCGACCTGTCGGAGTTCAACATCCTGCTGGCTGCCGACGGCCCGGTGGTCATCGACCTGCCGCAGGCGGTGGATGCGGCGGGCAACAACCACGCACAGCGCATGCTGCTGCGCGATGTGGACAACCTGCGCGACTTCTTCGGCCGCTTTGCGCCCGAACTGCTG
>DASQFA010000529.1:0-2273 GCA_035633375.1 Rubrivivax sp. | reverse complement strand
GCGCGACGGGCCGCACTGGCGCGTGGTGATCAGGCACGAAGCCATGGCCTTCACCGTCTTCGTCACGCCGCACTGGAACGAGGTGCTCAATCCGAACACCTACCTGTCCTACGTGGGCGAACGTGTGCGCAGCCTCATCGGCACGCGCTGCGAGGACGTGTTCGACTGGTACCGCGACGGCCTGGGCCGGCCGCTGGACCGCGCCGCGTTCGTCGAGCGCCAGAACGAGCTGGCCACTTTCCACGGAGAGCCCTACGGGCATGAACTCCAGGCCGAAGATCCGGTGAGCGCGGGCCTTGTGTGCTGGCCGCTGCAGGCCGGCCCTGCGCTGGCACCCCATGCCGATCCGGCCCAACGCACGCAGCTGTCTTGGGGTACCTCGCTGCCGGCCGCACAGGTTGGCGCGTTGGGCCGCGGCGCTTTGTGGTGGGCCGCAGCGGCAGGCCAGGCACCGGAGGTGCAACGCCTGGCGGCGCGCGGCGAAGCGATCGACCGGCAGGACGACGACGGCGAGACGCCGTTGCATGCCGCGGTGCGTCACGGCCATCTCGACACTGCCCAAAGCTTGCTGGCGCGCGGCGCGGATGCCAACCGCACGGCGCGCCACGGCATCACGCCGCTGATGCTGGCCGTGGTCGGGGGGCACGAGGCACTGGCCGAAGCCCTGCTGCAAGCCGGCGTCGATCCGAACGCGCAGGACCGTTTCGGCACCTCGGCACTGCACGAGGCGGCGCGGCGCGGTGACCATGCGCTGGCCCTGCTGCTGTTGCGCCATGGTGCCGACGCCACGCTGGCCAGCCGGCAGGGTATCGATGCCCTGCAACTCGCGCAGCGCGCCGGGCACGACGAGCTGGGGTCGGCGCTGCGCGCCTTTGCACCGGCGGCGCGCAAGCCGGGCGCCGCCGGCCAGGCGATGGCCGAGTCGCTGCCGGATGCCCTTGCACAACCCGGCCCCGTCCGTTAGCGGGTCCGACGTGAACACCATCTCGATCGCCTTGCCGGCGGGCCTGCCGCCTGCGGCGCCGCGCGGCAGGCGCAGCCTGGTCGGCCTGCTGCTGGCGTTGCTGTTGATGCTGAGTGCCTGTGCAGTGCGCGGGCCACGCCCTGCAGCGGCCCTGGATGCACCGGTGCTGGCCGACGTACAGGCGCGGCAAATCGTCGGCGAGTGGCAGCGCCAACTGGCCGCCTACATCAGCACCGATGGCCACGCCGATCCCGCCGCGCTGGCGCGCCTGCCCGCGCTGCGCGCCACCGGCACGCTGCGGCCCGGGCGCATCAGCTTCGGGGCGCTGGACGTCCAGGCCACGCTGGCCGAATACGACGGCTTCGACGTGCAAGGGTTGCTGCTCGGCCCGTCGGCGACACACGGCGCAGACGACTACCTTTTCGTCGTCGGCATCGTGCAGCGCCGCGGCTACCGCACGGTGGCCATTGCCGACATCCGCCTGGTGGCGATGACGGTGCGCAGCGGCCGGCTCGACTGGGCCGTCGGCGATGCCGATGAGCAGGCGCTTGCCCGCTACCGCGCCACGATCGACCTGTCAGCGACGCTGCGTTTCCCCGCCGACCAGGACCGCTTCGAACCGGTGCCGTGTGCACAAGGCCTGTGCGCAGATGAGCTGCGCTCGCAGGCGCGCTGGCGCCTGTCGCGCAGCGGCGCGGCGCAGGCCGCGGCAAGCCCTTGAGGCCCGCCGCGCGCACTGCCTGAGCCCGGCACCGGCAGCGCATGCAGCAGGTCGATGAACTCCACGCCGACCTGCATGGCCGGTCGCGTCCTCACTCGGCATGGCCGGCAGGTTGGCGCCAAGAATGCTGATCGCCCCGGCAACGGTCTCGTTCGGGGTGTCCTGATGGCGCCGCTGCACCATTGAGCCTGCGCAATGCAAACCGGCCCTCAAACACCGAACATGGCATTCGAAGGAGCATGTCGCGAGTGGTTCATAAACGCATCCTCGTCATCCAGGGGCACCCCGACGCTCAGGGCGGGCATCTGTGCCATGCGCTGGCGCAGGCCTATGCGCAAGGCGCCACCGAAGGTGAACACGATGTATGGCACATCGATGTGGCGCAACTCGAGTTCCCATTGCTGCGCAGTGCCAAGGAATGGGAGAAGGGCACGCTGCCCCCTGCCCTGCTGCCGGCACAGCAGGGCATCGAATGGGCGCAGCACCTGGTGGTGTTCTTCCCGCTGTGGCTGGGCGACATGCCGGCGCTGCTTAAGGGTTTCCTGGAGCAGGTCGCGCGCCCGGGATTCGCGTTCCACGACGATGGCA
>DASQFA010000528.1:0-4845 GCA_035633375.1 Rubrivivax sp. | reverse complement strand
GGCGTGAAGGACCTGACGGTCATCTCCAACAACGCCGGAGTCGATGGCTTCGGCCTGGGCCAGTTGCTGGAAACACGGCAGATCCGGCGCATGATCTCCAGCTACGTGGGCGAAAACAAGGAGTTCGAGCGCCAGTACCTGGCCGGAGAACTGGAACTCGAGTTCACGCCGCAGGGCACGCTGGCCGAAAAGCTGCGCGCCGGCGGCGCCGGCATTCCGGCCTTCTTCACGCGCACCGGTGTCGGCACACTGGTGGCCGAAGGCAAGGAATTGCGCGAGTTCGACGGCCACACCTATGTGATGGAGCGTTCGCTGGTGCCAGACGTGTCGCTGTCCAAGGCCTGGAAGGCCGATCAGAGCGGCAACCTGATCTACCGCCGCACCGCACGCAACTTCAACCCCGCGGTGGCGATGGCCGGACGCATCAGCGTGGTCGAGGTCGAGGAGATCGTGCCTACGGGCAGCCTGGACCCGGACGCCGTGCACCTGGCCGGCATCTACGTGCACCGGCTGGTACTCAATGCCCACCCCGAAAAGCGCATCGAAAAGCGCACCATCACCGAGCGTGCCGGCGTCTAGCTGGAAACTCGGCGCCCTCCCAGACGGCCCGCAGGCACCCGCATTTCATACTCTATCGAAGGAGGCTCACCATGGCCTGGACCCACGACCAGATGGCGGCGCGCGCCGCGCAGGAGCTGCAGGACGGCTTCTACGTCAACCTGGGCATCGGCTTGCCCACGCTGGTGGCCAACTTCGTCAGCCCCGACATCGAGGTCTGGCTGCAAAGCGAGAACGGCATGCTCGGCATCGGTCCCTTTCCCACCGCAGACGAGGTCGACGCCGACCTGATCAACGCCGGCAAGCAGACGGTGACCACGCTGCCCGGCAGCAGCATTTTCGGCAGCCACGACAGCTTTGCGATGATCCGCGGCGGCAAGATCAACCTGAGCATCCTGGGCGCGATGCAGGTCAGCGAACACGGCGACCTGGCCAACTGGATGATCCCCGGCAAGATGGTCAAGGGCATGGGCGGCGCGATGGACCTGGTGGCCGGCGTGAAGAGCGTGGTCGTGCTGATGGAGCACGTGGCCAAGAAGAAGGACGGCGGCTTCGAGCTGAAGATCCTGCCCAAGTGCACGCTGCCGCTGACCGGCGTGGGCGTGGTCGACCGCATCGTCACCGACCTGGCGGTGCTCGACATCACCCCGCACGGCCTGAAGGTGGTGGAGATGGCGCCGGGCGTGACGCGCGACGAACTGCAGGCCAAGACCGGCGTGACGCTGCAATAGCGCTGCAATAGCGCGCCTGCTGGCGCGCCAGCGCCAGGGGAATGCCTTGTGGTTCGGTGCCGGCTGCGGGCGAGGGATCGATGCCCGGCCGAGTCAGGCGCCACCGGCATGCCGGCGTCGTGCGCCTGACACAGGCCTCGTGCAGAATGCGCATGCGACGCGTGTGTTCAGACACGTTGCGCGCATCGACCCTGGGGCGTGGCATTGCGCACCCGCGGGGCCTGTGCGAGCCTGACAGCCCTGGAAAAACTGCTAACGAAGGTAGACACGCCCATGGCAGAACTTGGCGACAGCCTCGAGCGCATGACCTTCATGCAGCTGCTGCTTCTGTTCGCTTTCGTCGCCAGCTACGTGCTGGCGCTGGGTGGCATGCTCGGCGCGGGTTCGCGCCTGCGCGCCGCACTGCTGGCCTTGGCCCTGGCAGTGGCCTTCACGGCGCTTACCGATCCGTGGGTGCACGGCGCCTTGTTGATGATCTTCGTGATTGCCGGGCTGGGCCTGTTCGTCTTGCTTACCTGGTTGCTGGCACGTTTGCTGGCGCCGCGCCCGGTGCCGGTCGAGTCGGCCACCGACATGGCAGCCGAGACCCAGCCGTTGCAACCGGAGCTGCCGCGACAGGGCGAATCTGCCACCCCGGCACACAAGATCGCGCGGGGCGCTCGCGCCACGCGCTGAAGCGAGCTTCAGCCCGCTTTAGTTAACGCGCACCCTCGTCGAAGCCGACTTCGAAGTCGTTCCTGCCCGTGCGGTCGTGCCCGCGCAACAGCCACAGCGGCCGCGTCGCAAAGGCCACCGGCACGCCGGAGCGGCCATCGGTGGGGTTCAGATGGCGCTCGAACACCGACGTGCCGGGCATGTAACGCAGCGCCACGCCGGCGCGCCGCCTGGTCGAGCGGTTGGCCTGGGCGCCGTGGATCATGAACACGTCGTGCATCGACATCTGACCGGGCTGCAGCACCAGGTCGACAGCGCTCGAGGCATCGAAGCTGCTCTCGTCCAGCCGCTGCTGCAATGCGACATCCTGGCGTTCCTCGAGCAGGTGCGGATGGTTGTGCCTGACTGCATGCGAGCGCGGAATAACGCGCAGGCAGCCGTTTTCAGTGTCCGACTCATCGAGCGCGACCCACACCGTGCAGTTCGCCAGCGGGCGGATCGGCCAATAGTGGCCATCCTGGTGCCAGGGCGTCTCGTAGCCGTCGCCGGCGGGTTTGCAGAACACGTGGCAGCCCCACAGGATGATGTCGGGGCCGGTGAGCTGCTCCACCGCATCGAGGATCTGCGGGTTCTTGGCCAGCGACAGGAATTCGGCCTGGCCGCGAGTGCCTTCGTCGTTCGCGCCGCCCCCAGCTCGCACCCGGTGCGCGCTGACCAGCTTTTCCGGGCGCACCCCAGGGTTGTCGCGGATCAGGCGGTCCAGCGCCTCGCGCAAGCGGTCCACCAGCGGTGCAGGCAAGCGCAACGAGGGCACCAGATAACCCTGCTCGTGGTATTGGCGTACTTCCGTGTCACTGAGCATGGCCATGCCCGTCAGCCGCGCACGAACAGAGTCACCAGCGGTTGATCGCCGACCTGCCGGCTGCAGTGGCCATGCACGCTGGCGTCGAAGGCAGCGCCCTCGGGCAAGTTGTCGGCGGAGAAGAAGTGCTCGCCGGCCTTGAACAGGCGCCAACTGCCGTCCTGCAGTCCGATCTCCATCTGCCCCGACAGGATGAACACCCACTGCGGCGCGCCGGTGCAGTGGAAGCTGCTGCGAAAGCCCACGGGGCTGTGGCGCAGCTGGTAGCCGCCCGAATCGAACAGCGGCGACAGCATCGCCTGGGGCGTGCCTTCGCTGAAGGCGATGCGTTCTTCGCGGAAGCGCGCCCGGCCGTCATTGCCGGTCAGCAACACGGTCTTGTGGAATTCAGGCATGGCCAGGGCTCCAGAGTGCAGGATCGCCGCCACGATCTGCTGCGGGCTGTCGATCACGTCGAAGCTTAGCGCGGCTTCGTCGGCCTGCGGCGGCTGAAGCGTGGCGAGCTGGCTGTTCAGCAGCGACGCCGGCATGTAGTGCCCGGTGCGCGCGGCGATGCGCTCGGCCAGCAGTGCGCGGCTGCCGTGCAGATAGACCAGCAGCAAATGCGGCGCGCCGCGCCGCAGCACGTCGCGATAGGCGCGCTTGAGTGCCGAACACGTCAGCACCACGCCCTTGCCCTGCGCGCGTGCCAGGCGCTCGCTCAAGGCCAGCAGCCAGCCCTGCCGATCGTCATCGTTCAAGGCCTGCCCGGCGGCCATGCGTGCGACGTTCTGCGGCGGATGAAAGTCATCGCCGTCGAGATACTCCATGGCGCGTGCTTCGGCCAGCAGGCGGCCCACCGTGCTCTTGCCGCACGCGCTGACACCCATCACGACCACGCTGCGGGGGGTGTCCAGCGCGGGCACGACAGCCACGTCCCGTGCGCTCAGCCCGGCTCGGCAGGCAGCGAAGCGGCAGCGCTGGCGCGACTCATTCGACGCGTCCGCCACTGCCCTGATCGAACAGGTGGGCCTTGCTGCCGTCGATGGCCAGCCCGACGGGTTCGTCGGGTGCCACGGTGGTGCGGCCATGCAGCACGACGATGATGTTTTCGCCGCCGACCTCGAGCAGCAACTCGGTTTCGGCACCCGTCGGTTCGACGACGATCACCTTGGCAGCGATGCCCTGGCCCGGCGCGGTGATGCCGATATCGCCTGGCCGGATGCCGTAGTGCACCGCCTGGCCGTCGCGTCCCTGCGAGGGCGAAGCCACCGGCCAGGCGCTGCCGTTCGCCTCGACGAAGCTGCGGCCTGAAGCATGGCGCAGCGTGCCCTTGAACACGTTCATCGCCGGCGAACCGATGAACTGCGCCACGAACAGGTTGCCCGGGTGGTCGAACAGTTGCAGCGGCGTGCCGATTTGCTCGACGATGCCATCGTGCATGACGACGATGCGGTCGGCCATGGTCATGGCCTCAATCTGGTCGTGCGTGACGTACACCGTGGTCGTCTTCAGCCGCTGGTGCAGTGCCTTGATCTCGGCGCGCATGGCCACGCGCAGCTTGGCATCCAGGTTGGACAGCGGTTCGTCGAAGAGGAAGACCTTGGGGTCGCGCACGATGGCGCGTCCCATCGCCACGCGCTGGCGCTGCCCGCCCGACAGCTCGCGCGGGTAACGTTCGAGCAGCGCGTCCAGGTTGAGGATGCGCGCCGCATTGGCCACGCGCTCGTTGGTGGTACGCATGTCGGCCTTGCGCAGCTTCAGGCTGAAGGCCATGTTGTCGCGCACCGTCATGTGCGGGTACAGCGCATAGCTTTGGAAGACCATCGCGATATCGCGATCCTTCGACTCCAGGTCGTTGACCACCTTGTCGTCGATCATGATCTCGCCGCCGGTGATCTCCTCCAGCCCGGCCAGCATGCGCAGCAGCGTGCTCTTGCCGCAGCCCGACGGCCCGACCAGCACCACGAACTCGCCATCGGCGATGTCGAAGCCGATGCCGTGGATGACCTTGACCTTGCCGAAGGACTTCTGGATGTTGCGGAAGGCGACCGATGCCAT
>DASQFA010000527.1:0-2287 GCA_035633375.1 Rubrivivax sp. | reverse complement strand
ATGGTGAATGGCGGAAGTCCAGTCCGAGTCGAGCCTTTTCGCGCATTCGTACCATCTTGGCGGCGGCCAGCTGTCATATTGGTTGATATCCCTAAGCAGCTGACGTTTTCGTCGCTTGTCCCTGCCAGGCGAGGGTGCTCGTCGCCGCCGGTTCCTGTGAAACCGCACCAGAACACACGAGTGCGAGGAAGAGAGAGCGCAAGAATCCGCGGCGGCATGAGCACCCGATTCTGTTCAGAGGGCTCACAGCCCGGCAAAACCGGCCCAGACGAGCGCCTACTGCTGGGCAGCTCCCGCCGTTCACATTCATACCGGGACGACCTTCGCCAATGGCCGCTTCACGGCAGTCAACTTCAGCAATCGAATGCCCGGATTGGGTCGTGGCTTGACGGCCGAGTCGATGTACTCACTGCCGGGAAGCTGTCATCGAAGTTGACGCTGCTGCGCAGCTGACATTCGCTTTCTGCGGGCCCGGCCAAGACCTGGCGCTGGCCGCGGCCAGCTTCCAGGCATGTCACTTGACATTGCAGACTCAGACCGACTGGCAAGTACGATTCCCCGGGGCGGTTCAGGTTTCCTGAAGGCAGGATCAGCACTGCTGAGTCAGTCTGCACAGCTGCAGTCGCGGCCCAGCCTTGCGGACCCGCAGCGCAGTGCGAAGATGCTTCACTCATGCCCCCGGCTCACCCGTCCAACCTCCAGCTGAAGCGCGCCGCGCTGTTTGTGGTGATGCTGGGCGCCTCGGTCGCGCCGCTGGACTTCGCGCTGGCCGTCGGCTTTCCCGCGATTGCCGATGACTTCGGGCTGAGCCTGCGGCAGATCCGCTGGATCGCGATTAGCTATGTGCTGACCTACGGCGGGCTGATGATGTGGCTGGGCGCGCTGGGCGACCGGGTGGGGCACCTGCGGGTGTTTGCGGTGGGGCTGGTGCTGTCGACGGGCTCGATCACGGCATGTGCACTGGCCCCCAGCTACGGCCTGCTGCTGGTAGGACGGGTGTTGATGGGGCTGGGCGTGGCGTTCACACTGTCGTGCGCGCCCGCGCTGGCACTCTCGCTGTACGACGATCGCCAGCGCACCCGGGTGCTGGCGGTCTACGGCAGCCTCTTTGCGCTGGCCGGGCTGCTTGCGCCGCTGGCCGGCGGCTGGGCCATGGACCGGCTGGGCTGGCCCGGGGTGTTCTGGTTTCGGCTGCCGGTGTTGTTGCTGGCGCTGCTGGGCTTGCCGCTGCTGCTGCAGGGCAGGGCGGCGGCCCGGTCGGCGGCATCTGACGTGGTTGGCGCAGTGGGCGCAGTGGGCGCGGCAGATTCGGTGGCGGCCGTGGCGGCCGCAGCCCCTGGCCGGCCCGATGGGCCCATGCACTGGTGGTCGGCCCAGCTCTGGCGGGTGCCCGGCTTTGCGCGGGCCAACGCGGCCAGTGTGGCGCTGCAGTTTGCCAGCTTTGCGGTGGTGCTTGTGATGCCGTTTTACCTGGTACGCCAAGGCGGCTGGTCGCCAAGCGCCATCGGACTGACGTTGGCCTGCTGGGCATCGGGCACGATGCTGGGCTCGGCGCTGGCGGCACGCTGGATTCGCGCACACGGGCTGAGTTCGACCGCTGTTTGGGGCACGGTGCTGAGCGCGTTGGGCCTGACCATCACGGCCATGTGGCCGGCGCAGCCGCAACTGGTACCGCTGGTGCTGGCCATGGCGGTGCAGGGGCTGGGGGTGGGTGTGTTTCAGGTGGCATATGCCGACCAGGTGGTGGCGGCGATGCCCAAGCAAATGCGCGGCGTGGCCGGTAGCTTGCTCATGGTCACGCGCACCGCTGGCGTGGTGCTGGGCGCGTTGGTATGGCCTGAGGTGCTGGAGACGGCAGGCGCAGCGGTTTTCATGACGGGCCACCGGACGGTGTTTGGGGTGGCGGCGTTGACCAACGTGGGCTTGGCAGCGGTGCTTTGGCGGCGGCGGTAGCTGCGGCGCAGAGTGCTGAGGCCAGTCTGGCGATGACGCTGGCGCGTGCTGCGGCACCAGGCGGTACAGCGTGGTCTGCTCCGGGCGGTGGCGCTCGTAGTGAACCGGGGCGCCATCAGGCGCCCGCTGGGGCCGCCGGCCGGTGGCTTGCACGCGAGGCTCCCGAAGTGGTGAACCAGCACGGTCTCAAGTCGCGCGCTACGCCTCATCGCCCTGTGTGCCGTCTACCTGTGGGTGCCCACTGCTGTGGGATCTCCTTCGGGGTGCACTTTACGGATCCGACCGGCCGCTTCGGGGCGGCGAGTTCAGGGTCGCGGATGTCGGTTCAGGGTCG
>DASQFA010000526.1:0-5459 GCA_035633375.1 Rubrivivax sp. | reverse complement strand
GACGCCTCGATGCTCGAAGCGGCGTCTCGGCCGGCCAAGACCACGGCCGCGGCGGCCATGACGCCGGCCACCGCGCTGGGCCGGCCGGCGCGTCTGCTCTACATCGAAGACAACGCCGTGAACGTGCTCATCGTGCAGGAGCTGCTGGCGCAGCGCAGCGACCTGCAATTGATGACCGCCGCCGACGGCCTAACGGGCCTGAGCCTGGCGGCGAGCAGCCAGCCCGACCTGATCCTGGTGGACATGCAACTGCCCGACATCGACGGGCACGAAGTGCTGCGCCGGCTTCGCGCCGACCCGGCCACGGCCGGCATTGCCTGCATCTCGGTATCGGCCAATGCCATGCCCGAGGACATCGAACACGCGTTGCGTGCCGGCTTCAGCGACTACTGGACCAAACCGCTTGACTTCGGGCTGTTCATGCAATCACTGGACACGCTGTTCGGTGCGCCGGCCGAGGACGCCCCGTAGGGCCCGAGCAAGCAGCCGCTCTGGGCCAGAGATAGCGCCCAGCAACGCCGCTCATGCGCGTTTGCGTTCGATGGCACGGGTCGCAAGGGCTGCAAGCGGCGCAAAGCCGCCGCTCGCGAAACACCCAATTCATTCACCGCAGAGCAAAGCAGGCCCGTGGCCGGGCCGGGTGTTGGCGAAGAAACGACATTGGGTTAGAAGGTGAACGGCAGTGCCGCGATGGCCGACAAGTCAATGGTGCGAGCTCGCGATGTGAATGCATCGCTGGCGAGCCCGTCGCAGAGCATGGTCGGGGGATCGTCGGTGACATTGGTGAGCGCAGCGATGCGCATCCCGTTTGAGAGAGTGAGTCGATTTCGACGCTTCCCATGGCGCTGCCGTTCATCAACGATGTTGGAGCAAGCCATGGCAATGCGCAAGCGAGACGACGAGGTGTTTCCGAATGCGGCGGCGATCGATGTGGGTGCGTCGAGCCACTGGGTGGGCGCACCGGCACACCTGAGCGAAGACCCGGTACGCCAGTTCGGGGTGATGACGGACGAACTCAATGCGATGGCCGACTGGCTCATCGAGTGCGGTGTGGACACGGTGGCGCTGGAATCTACCGGGGTGTACTGGATCGCGGTATTCGAGGTGCTCGAGCAGCGCGGACTGAAGGTCTTCTTGGTCGACGCGCGGCAGATGAAGTACGTGCCTGGGCGCAAGAGCGACGTGCAGGACTGCCAGTGGTTGCAAAAGCTCATGAGCCTGGGGCTGCTGCGCGGTGCGTTCCGCCCGCCGGGCGATGTCTGTGTCGTTCGCGCGGTGGCGCGCCAGCGCGAGGTCTTGATCGCCGAGCAGGGCAGCTGGGTGCAGCGCATGCAAAAGGCCTTGGTGCAGATGAACATCCAGCTCACCGAGGTGCTCAGCGACGTGATGGGCATGACGGGCCAAGCCATCATCCGCGCCATCGTGGCCGGTGAGCGCGATGCGAGCGTGTTGGCGCGCCACCGCCATGGCCGCGTCAAAGCCAGCGCCAAGGAAATCACCCAGGCGCTCACGGGCAATTGGCGCGAGGAGCACTTGTTCGTGCTGGGCCAGGCGCTGGCGATGTACGACCATATCGCCCGGCTTCTGAGTGAATGCGACGCCCGGCTGCAGGCGTTGTTGACTGCGCTGGGGCAGGCCAAGGTCGAGCTGGGCCGCGCGCCGCGCGCGGGCAGCAAGCTGCGCAAGGACTTCGATCTGCGCCAGACGCTGGCCAATTGGGCGGGGGTGGACCTCACGCGCATCAACGGGCTGGGCCTGACGACTGCCACAACGATTCTCTCGGAGATCGGCCCCGATCTCAGCCGCTTCCAAAGCGTCAAGCACTTCTGTTCCTGGCTGGGGCTGTGCCCGGCCACCAAGATCAGCGGGGGCAAGGTGCTGTCGGCCAAGACCAAGCGATCGGTCAACCGGGTGCGCCAGGCGCTGAAGATGGCAGCGATGAGCTTGTCGCACAGCCACAGCGCGCTGGGTGGGTTCTACCGCCGCCTGAGTACCCGCATGGACAAGCCGCGAGCCAATACCGCCACCGCGCACAAGCTTGCACGAATGGTGTACTTCATGCTCACCCGGGGCGAAGCATTCGTCGATCAAGGCCAGGAGAAGTACGAAGCCCTTCAGCGCGAACGAAGCATCGCCGCACTGAAGCGTCGCGCGGCTGCGCTCGGATTCCAACTCAACCCAGCCCAAGTCCCCGCATAGAACAGCCAAATACGATTCTGTTTCTTGAGAGCAGCGGAAGACGCAGAGTTGGCGCAGAGCAAATGCAATGGATTCAAATCGTTTCCTGTATTTCTCTGCGGACCTCTGCGTCCTTCGTTCCTCTGCGGTGAAGGCTGCTTGTATTCGGCGGCCTTGCGCCGCAAGCGGTCAACCGGCTCGCCGGACGATTGACCGCTGACCGCGCCCGGCGAATGCGGCTGCTGCGGCCGCAGCGGCTAGCATGCGCACTCTTGCCGACTTGCGGCCCCGCCGCGCGAACATGGACACCTTCACCAACCGTACCTACGACGAGATCCAGATCGGCGAGACGATCACCCGCTCGCACCGCCTGACGCGGCCGGATGTCGAGGCGCTGGCCTTCGTCTCGGGCGACGTCGATCCCTTCCATACCGACGCGCAAAGCACGCGCCAGGACAGCATGTCGGCCGAGGCCGTGGCGGCCGAGGCGCTGGTGTCTGCACTGCTGCAGCGGCGCCTGCCCGGGCCGGGCACCGTCATCGTGTCGCAGGACCTGCGCTTTTCCGGCTCGATGAGCGTGGGCGACCAGATCGCCGGATCGTTGACGGTGAAAGAAAAGCGAGCCGAAGGCCACCAGATCGTCTTCGATTGCCACGTCACCAACGGCGATGTCGACCTGCTCACCGGCACCGTCACCGTGGCCGCGCCGACGCAGCGCATCGCCTTCACCGACATGTCCACGCCCGAGATCGTGCTGCGCCACACCGATGTCTTTTCACGCCTGATCAAACGCTGCGAGGGCATGCCCGCGGTGCTTTGCGCTGTCGCGCACCCTTGTGACCGGGATTCACTGCTGGGCCCGCTGGAAGCCGCAAGGCGCGGCCTGATCGTGCCGGTGCTGGTCGGGCCCGAGGCGAAGATCCGCGCCGTGGCCCAGTCGGCCGACGCCGACCTGACGGACGTGCGCATCGTCAACACCGAACACAGCCACGCGGCGGCTGAAAAGGCCGTGGCCATGGCCCGCGCCGGCGAGGTGCAGGCGCTGATGAAGGGCAGCCTGCACACCGAGGAGCTGATGGGCGCGGTCGTGGCCGCTGCCACCGGGCTGCGCACGGCGCGGCGCATCAGCCATGTGTTCGTGCTCGACGTGCCGGCCTATCCGCGCATGCTGCTCATCACCGACGCCGCCATCAACGTCGAGCCGGATGCGCGCGACAAGGCCGACATCGCGCAGAACGCCATCGACCTGGCGCACGTGCTGGGCATCGACGAGCCGCGCGTGGCCATCCTGGCGGCGGTGGAGACGGTCAACCCCGGCATGCAGAGCACGGTGGATGCGGCCATCCTGTGCAAGATGGCCGACCGTGGCCAGATCACCGGCGGTCTGCTCGACGGGCCGCTGGCCTTCGACAACGCCGTCAGCGAAGAAGCGGCGCGCAGCAAGAAGATCGAATCCAAGGTGGCCGGGCGCGCCAACATCCTGCTCGCGCCGGATCTCGAGGCCGGCAACATGATGGCCAAGCAGTTGCAGTACCTGGCCGGTGCCGACAGCGCCGGCATCGTGCTCGGCGCGCGCGTGCCGATCGTGCTGACCAGCCGCGCCGATTCGGTGCGCTCGCGCCTGGCCTCCACCGTGGTGATGGCGCTGCTGGCGGATGCGCAGCGCAACAAGCTCCCCAAGACTGCCTGAGCGAGCGACGAGCAGCGAGCACGCCGCTGCCGGCCAGGGCCGCCGGCGCCACGGCGGCAGCGCTCGCACGGCGCGTGCACAGGCCCTAGACTCGTCCACTTCTACATCTCCAAGGAGACTCCCCATGGCTGCTGATTCGCCGAGCACCGCACTCCAACTCCGCTCGCTGGTGCGCAGCAGCGGCGAGCTCGAGGTCTCGCTGCAAAGCGTGCCCATTTCCGAACCGGAAGCCGACGAGGTGCTGGTGCGCATCGAGGCGACACCCATCAACCCCTCGGACCTGGGGCTGCTGTTCGGCGCCGCCGACATGGGCACGATGCAGGTGGCAGGCACCTTCGAGCGCCCGGTGATCACCGCGCGCGTCCCCGAGAAGTTCATGAAGGCCATGGCCGGCCGCGCCGACCAGTCGCTGCCGGTGGGCAACGAAGGCGCCGGCACGGTGGTCAAGGCCGGATCCTCGCCCGCCGCGCAGGCGCTGCTGGGCAAGACCGTGGCCCTCATCGGCGGCGCGATGTATGCCCAGTACCGCAGCATCGCCGCCAGCCAGTGCCTGGTGCTGCCGGCCGGCGCCACGGCGGCCGATGGTGCATCCTGCTTCGTCAACCCGCTCACCGCGCTGGGCATGGTGGAGACGATGCGGCGCGAGGGCCACAGCGCGCTGGTGCACACTGCGGCCGCGTCGAACCTGGGGCAGATGCTCAACCGCATCTGCCTGAAGGACGGCATCGCGCTGGTCAACATCGTGCGCAAGCCAGAGCAGGCGGCACTGCTGCGCGGGCAGGGCGCCAAGCATGTGTGCATCACCTCGTCGGCGGCCTTCATGGACGAACTGACCGACGCGCTGGCCGAAACTGGCGCCACCATCGCCTTCGACGCCATCGGCGGCGGCAAGCTGGCCGGGCAGATCCTCACGGGCATGGAAGCGGCCATCAACCGCAACGCCAAGGAGTACAGCCGCTACGGCTCGGCAGTGCACAAGCAGGTTTATCTGTACGGCATGCTCGATCCGGCGCCGACCGAATTCAACCGCAGCTTCGGCATGGCCTGGGGCATGGGCGGCTGGCTGCTGTTCCCGTTCCTGCAGAAGATCGGCGCGGCCGGCGCACAGAAGCTGCGCGAGCGCGTGGCTGCGGAACTGAAGACCACCTTCGCCAGCCACTACACGCGCACCGTGTCGCTGGCCGAGGCGCTGACGCCCGCGACGATTGCGGTCTATGGCGCACGGGCCACGGGGGCCAAGTTCCTGATCGACCCCAGCAAAGGCTGATGTCGACGCCGGGCCAATGGCCCGGCCGCGTCGAGCCGCGTCACCGGCAAGCCCGGCGATCTGTTCGCAGGTGCTCGGCGACTTCGTCCTGCCCCGGGCCGACCACCACAATGGCGCCCGGCAAAGAATCAAGGAGACAGGGTTGGGCAAGTTCATCCGGCGCAGCCTGTGGGTGCTGCTTCTGCTGCTGCTGGCCGCGATGGTGGCCGGCGTGGCCATCTACAAGGGCGTGGGCCGCGGCCCCAAGGTCGATGGCCAGCTGTCGCTGCCCGGGCTGACGGACAAGGTGCGCGTGCTGCGCGACGCGCACGGCATCCCCTACAT
>DASQFA010000525.1:0-6608 GCA_035633375.1 Rubrivivax sp. | reverse complement strand
TCTCGCCCGCCAACGCGCGGTCCGGCGGCGTACCAAGCCGCCGCAGCCACGCCCAGCGTCGACAGCGCGAGGTAGGAACCGAGTTGGTCGATCAGAAGGCCCAGCCCGAGCCCTTCACGACCATGCAAAGTTTCGATCATTGGCAATCCGACGAACGAGGTATTCCCGAAGCCGCCAACCAGGGTGAGCGCGCCGACCTGCGCGCGCGACAAGCCCATCATCCGGCCGAGCGCCCAGAAAAGCAGCGCACCCACTGCAAACAGCAACCAAGGCATAAGCACAGGCATCAGGTGCTCACGGTCGAACTCGAAGGCGTGCAATGCGCGAAGCGTCACTGCTGGCAGCGCGAGATGGATGATCACTGCATTCAGCGCTTGGTGGGCGTTCTCGCCGACGCGGCCGGCACGCCGCAGGAGCATTCCGGCTATCAAACAGAGCGCCAGCAAGATGAAGTTGGACATGAGTGGCTCGGCGAGTTGCGGATCCAAAGGTGCCCTCAGCACAAGCAAGACCCACCCCAACGCCTGCACCAGCGCTGTGGTTTCGAGTGGCGCCAGCAGGTGGCCGCTGCACAACTCGTCGGCCAATCGGGCGGCGTAGCCCGCGCCGCGCGGAAGGTGGGCAAAGTAGGCACTGGCCGCGTGTGTCGGCGCCACGCTGAAGCCGGTGATGAAGGCCGCCTGGCTGACGATCTCGAAGTGCATGCGTTCGCACTCCGAAGTCTGGAGGGCGCCACCGGCTGGCAGCGCAGAACGCACTGTGAGCCGCACCAGCGCACGGCGCGATACCGCGTCGGCGGGATTGCATCGCGCAATCGCGTGATGGCCCACGCCGCTTGGGCCGCAACGCATCGCGCCGATGCGGCCATGCTCAGCGGAAAACGCTCACGCACCACACCGCGATCGTCTTCGGGTGGTCGAGCAGCTGTTTCGGGCTGGTCTGCAGGATGGCATGGCGCTGCCCCGGTGCCGCCGGCAGCAGGTAGTTCTCCGGCGCACAGTGCACGACCTGCGTCGCCGTGCCTTCGTCGTTGCTTTCGTCGATGGCAGTGACGATGCCGACGTGGCCATCGTCCGGCCCGTCGTCGGGGTACACCAGCAGCGCGCCGATTCTGGCCTTGCGCGGCTCGAGCGCCGAGCTGCACCACTCGAAGCGCGTCCCTTCCCCCTGCGCATCCGTCCAGATCGCCGTGGTGTCGAGCCAGCCCGTCGTGGCACGGCTCGACGGCGCACGCGGCAGGCCCAGCGCCCAGGTGACGAAACCCGAGCAGTCGCAGGCCGGCATGCGGTCGGGCAAGGCGTCCAGGTCGATGCCGGCCTGCGCCGCAGCGGCGACATAGCGCTGGAACTTCGCCGGCTCATGCCGGCGCATGCTGGCCAGCACGGATTTCGGCGACACGATGGTGCCCGGGTGGGCCGGCGCCGCACCGGCATTGCCGTAGAAGCCGCCCTGGCCCAGCCGGTAGAGCGTGCGCGGGCCATACAAGGCGAGATCGACGTTCGCCAGCAGTTCGGTCAGTGTCACGGTGGTCCCCGCGTGGTGGTGGCAGCGCAAGCCTAGTGCCGCGCCGACGTCCGGGCCATCCCGTCTTTGCGGTAGGGCACGCCGCCTTGGCAATGCCACAATCGGCAGCCACCGGCCCTTGCGGGAGAGGCAACGATGGCCACCAGCGTGCTGATCGTCGAGGACGAGCCCGAATTCATGCGCCGCTTTTCGGATGCGGTGACGGGCGATCCGGACCTGCGCCTGCTGGCGGCAGTGTCCACCGGCCGCGCCGGCCTGGCGATCCTCGACGCCCAGCCGCCCGACGTGATGCTGGTCGACCTGGGGCTTCCCGACATGAGCGGCGTGGCGCTGATCCAGCACGCCGCGCGCCACCATCCCGCCTGCGATGTGCTGGTGGTGACGATGTTCGGTGACGACCAGCATGTGCTTTCCAGCATCGAGGCCGGCGCCACCGGTTACCTGCTGAAGGACGCCGTGGGCGTGCGCATCGCCGCGGCGATCCACGAGCTGCGCGCCGGGGGTTCGCCCATCAGCCCGGGCATCGCTCGCCGGGTGCTGGCGCGCTTTCGCATTGCGCCGCTGCCCCCGCCGCAGCACGAGCCCGTGGCCAAGGCCGAGGGTTCGCCGCTGTCTGCGCGCGAGACCGAGATCCTGCGCCTGGTAGCCAAGGGTTTCGGCTTTGACACGGTGGGCGAACTGCTCGGCATTTCGCCGCACACCGTGGTCACCCACGTGAAGAAGATCTACCGCAAGCTGGCAGTGCATTCGCGCGGGGAGGCGGTGTATGAAGCCGGGCAGATGGGCCTGCTCTAGGCGCTGGGCGGCGTGGCTGTCGCTGTTGTGCGCCGCGCTGCTGCCGGCGCCGGCCGCCGCCGTGGCAGTGGATCCTGGCCGGGCGCTGGTGCTGGTCGCGCCCGACGATCAGCCGCCGCCGGATGACGACCCGCGCTGGCAGGCCGCGGCGCTGCCCGACACCGTGCGTGCCGGCGTGGCCTGGTACCGGGTGGAGTTCGCGCGGGTGCCTGCGCGCGAGGGCGAGATGTGGATGCTTTACCTGCCCTACATGTATGGCGGCGGGCGCATTTGGCTCAACGGCGAGCCGGTGGCCGCAGTGCTGGAGGGCAACGCCGAGCGGCGCGTGCGCTGGGAGCGGCCGCTGCTGCTGCCGCTGCCGCAAAGCAGGCTGCACGAGGGTCGCAACGTGCTGCACCTGCGCCCGGTATCGGCGCACCTGCCCGGCGGCAACGGCCTGGCGCGTATCGTCGTCGGCACGCAGGATGCGCTGCAACCGCAGTTCGAGCGGCGGCTGTTCTTCGTGCGCACCGTGCCGCTGGTTACCGTGGTCGGCGGCAGCGTGGTCGGCCTGCTCTTCATCTTCATCTGGCTGCGTCGGCGCCAGGAGGTGCTGTACGGCCTGTTCGGCCTGGCGGTGCTGTTGTGGGCGCTGCGCACCACCACCTTCATCTTCGACAGCATGCCCCACGCGCTGTGGCCGCTGTGGCGGCTGCTCTACCACGGCAGCACCGGCGGCTTCATCGTGGTGATGACCTTGTTCGCGCTGGCCATGGCCGGCTGGTACCGGCGCGGCATTGCCATCGCGCTGTTTGCGTATTGGCTGCTCGGGCCCATGGGCTTCGTGCTCGCCGGAGCGCAGGGCGAGGAACTGGTCGGCCGCTGGTGGGCCGGCGGGCTGATCCCGATCGGGCTGGGCATGGTGGTCATCACCGCGGCTGCCGCATGGCGGCGGCGCAGTGCCGGCACCGTGGCCATCGCGCTGGCGGTGGCGCTGGCCGTGGCCGCGGGCGTGCACGACTATCTGGTGGCCTGGACCTCGCCGCTGATGACCGCGCTGTTGCCGAACTGGAGCGCGCACCGCTTCTTCCTGCTGCACCATGCCGCCAACCTGCTGCTGCTGGTGATGGGCGCATTGCTGACGATGCGTTTCGTGCGCTCGCTGGAGCAGGTCGAAGAGGTCAACCGCACGCTCGAAGCGCGTGTCGCCGCGCGCGAGGCCGAGGTCGCAGCGAGCTACCAGCGCATCGCCGCGCTGCAGCGTGAACAGGCCACCACCGACGAGCGCCAGCGCATCATGCGCGAGCTTCACGACGGCCTGGGCTCGCAGCTCTTCACATCGCTGCTGCGTGCCGAACGCGGCGCCCTGGACAGCGCCGCAACCGTCGAGATGCTGCAGCGCGCGATCGACGAGATGCGCATCGCGATCGAGGCACTGGCCTCCGACGAGAAGGATTTCCGCACCGCGTTCGGCAACTTCCGCTTCCGTTGGGACCAGCGGCTGCGCGATGCCGGGGTGGTGCCGCACTGGCAGGTCGCGGTGCCCGATGCCGTGCTGGCCGTGCCGCCGCACGATGCGCTGCAACTGTTGCGCATCGTGCAGGAGGCCTTGACCAACGTGCTCAAGCATGCGCGGGCCACGCAGGTGCAGGTGAGCCTGCGCCATGGGGCCGGCCAGCTCGAACTGCAGGTGCAGGACGACGGCGTCGGCCGCGCGGCCCCGCCGTCGGCCGGCGGGCGCGGGCTGGCCGGCATGCGCGCGCGCGCCGCCAAGCTGGGGGCGAAGCTGGATCTGAGGCAAGACGAGCACGGCATGCGTGTGGCGCTGGCGCTGCCGCTCGTCGGCGCCGAAGCGGCGGCAAGCCCCGAGGCCGCGCCCACCCCGAGTGCGACGCCCGCGGCCGCCCGGGCCTGAGCGAAGGCGGTTCACGCCAGTTGCGCCTGCGGGCTGCTACCGCATCGGCGGGAGGGTGAGCCGCTCTTGCGGTATCGCCAGCGCGGCGATGAACTCCTAGAGTCACTGCACGCCGGCACTTTGGCCGGTGGCGACTCGAAGGGAGCAAACACCATGTCTGCCAATCTTGTATTCGCAACCGCGCAGCGCAGGCGTCGTCACGCACTTGCCGCCGTGGCCGGCGCGCTGGTGCTGTGCGCCTGCGGCGGCGGTGGCCAGGGCACCGAGTTCGAGACCCAGGCCATCTCGGCGCCGCTGGCCCTGTACCCCGAACCCGTACCCCCCCTGCTGGCCGACGACGGCTCGGTCATGCCGAGCGTTCCGGACGCCCTGCCCGCGGACCCGGGCGCGAGCACGCGGCGCGGCCGCTACGCGCTGCGCCAGCAGGCCGAGATGCTGACCCAGGCCTTGTCGGGCGGCGTGCTGTGGGTCGACGTGTCGTGTTGCCATGTCGATGCGTCCGACGACGCCGATGCCACCCAGCAGGCGCTGCAGAACTCGGCCCTGCCTGACAGCACGCCGGTCTTCGTCACCGGCGCCGACGCGCGCCTGGCGGCGGCGGTGGCCAACGTGCTGGACGACGCGGGACTGCGCGTCTTCCTGGTCACACGCTGAGCGCCGCCTGCGCCGCCTGCGCCGCAGCGCGCCGCAGCGCCGCGGCGACTGCGCGCACATCCCAACCCACCCGGAGAACTCCGATGTCCAAACCCTCGTTCGAAAGCGCCCATGAACCCCTGGACCTGCGCTGGACTTTCGTGCCGATGACCGTGGTGCTGGGCGCGCTGGCTGTGGTGCTGATCTGGCCGGTCGGCGAAAGTATGCCCGCGGGCTTTTCGTCGTCGCCGGACTCGACGCAAGCCGCTGCGCCGCTGCCGGGCGCATTGGCGCCGGCCGCGGCGCCGCAAGACGAGCGCGCCGCCGTGCAAGGTGCCGCGCCAGCCGTCGAGGCGCAGGAGGACGACCATGCGCCGACTTTCTGATTGGCGCCACGCGATCGCCCTGGTCGCCATGGCCGGGTGCTGGCTGGCGGCCCCGGCTCAGGCCCAGGGCGAAGGCGAGGCGCTGGACGACGCACAGCGCCACCTCGAGCAAGGTCATCCTTCACGGGCCGCTGTCGTGCTGCTGCGGCTGTCCCAAGCTGGGCAGGTGCCTGCCATGGAGCGCCTGGCGCTGATGCACTGGTATGGCCCGGTGCTCTACCCGGGCGAGGCCTGGCGGCGTGAGGTCGCCCTGGTATGGTTTGCCCGCGCTGCCGAGCAAGGCAGCGCGCTGGGTGCGCACATGCTGACGGTGCCACAGCGTGCTGCGGCGCCGCCGGGCCGAGATCCGGGCCGCTGAACCGGCGGCGCGGCCGGCCCGGGTTGGATCACACAGACTTGCCGAGCAGCGTGAAGTGCTCGACCACCGGCGGGGCGGCGAAGAACGGGCTGACGATGGCGCGCCATTCGGCAAACAGCGGCCCGCCGCGGAAGGCCACGGTGTGGTCTTCCAGCGTGTCCCAGAAGATCATCAGCAGGTAGCGCTCGGGGCTTTCCACGCCGGTGTTCACTTTCCACCCCTTGCAGCCCTTGGCACGGCTGACGACCGTATTCAGGCCGCGCTGGATGGCCGCGTCGAAGGCGGTCTGCTGGCCGGGTGCGATGCGGATGTCCGCCACTTCGAGAATCATGTAAAAGCCCTCCTAAACACCGACATAACGATGCAGCACCTGCGGCTGCGCGCGCAACTCGTCGCTGCCGCCCTGCCAGACGACGCGGCCCTTTTCCAGAATGTAGTGCCGATCGGCCAGGTTCATCAGCGGGCCGATGTGCTTGTCGATGACGATCATCGACAGCCCCGTGTCGCGCAGCCGCCCCAGGCAGGCCCAGATCTCGTTGCGGATCAGCGGCGCCAGGCCTTCGGTAGCCTCGTCCAGGATCAGCAGTCGTGGATTCGTCATCAGCGCGCGGCCGATGGCCAGCATCTGCTGCTCGCCGCCCGACAGGTTGGCACCGAGGTTGCGCTCGCGTTCGCGCAGCCGCGGGAACATCGCGTACACCGTCTCCAGAGTCCACGGCGGGTGGCGCTTGTGGCGGTTGCCGGCGGTGGCGACCAGGTTCTCGCGCACGCTCAGGTTCGGGAAGACCTGCCGGCCTTCGGGCACCAGGCCCAGGCCGGCGCGCGCGGCGCGAAAGCTGGCCTGGCCCTGCAGCGCCTGGCCGTCCATGGCCACGCGCCCGGCGCGCGGCTCGAGCAGGCCCATGATCGACTTGACGGTGGTCGTCTTGCCCATGCCGTTGCGGCCGATCAGCGTGACGCACTCGCCCGGCTGCACCGCCAGGCTCACGCCGAACAGCACCTGGCTGCTGCCGTAGGC
>DASQFA010000524.1:0-5388 GCA_035633375.1 Rubrivivax sp. | reverse complement strand
CTGTGGTCTGTGGTGTCATGACGGTCTCCATGCGGCCCCTGGTCATGCGCTCGAGGCGATGGCGCGAAGCTTAAGGCGGAGTGTCGCGCCTTTGGCGCCAGAGTGGTTGCAAATCTTGCCAACGCCGAACACACTTCGCAGCATGCCCCACCCCGCAGCCCCCGTCGCGAGGCCTCCGCCAGTTACCGCCGCCACGCCAGTCGCGTTTGTAGAGGCGGTACTGTTGGCCTATCGCAAGTACGGGGTTGATCCTGCGCCAGCGCTGCAGCAGGCACAAATCGCGCCTTCGCTGCTGCGCCGTGCGCAAGGCAGGGTCGACGCGCGGCAGTTCGAGGCGCTTTGCAGTACGGCCATGCAGCAGCTCGACGACGAGGCCCTCGGCTGGTTTTCGCGCCGGCTGCCTTGGGGCAGCTACGGCTTGCTGTGCCGCGCCTCACTGGGCGCACCGACGCTGGGCGTGGCCTTGAAGCGCTGGTGCCGCCACCACCGCCTGCTGACAGACGACATCCAGCTCTCGCTCAGCGACGATGGCCACGTGGCCACGCTGAGCATCGACGAAGCCTGCGAACTGGGTGCATACCGCGAGTTCTGCCTGCTCACCAGCCTGCGCTACGTGCACGGCTTTGCCTGCTGGGCGGTGGATTCGCGCATTGCCCTGCAAGAGGTGGTGTTTCCCTTCGCTTCGCCGCCGCATGCCGCGGTCTACCCGCTGCTCTTTCCAGGGCCTGTCGGCTTTGCCGCACCGCGCGCTGTTTTTTGCTTCGATGCGCGCTACCTCGCGTTGCCACCTGCGCGTGACGAGCAGGCTCTGCGGAACATGCTGCAACATGCCCTGCCGCTGACCGTGCTGCAGTACCGGCGCGACCGGCTGCTGGTGCAGCGCGTGCGCGAACTGCTGCGCAGCCGCGCCGCTGAACTCGTCAACGCCGAACGGCTGGCCGCGGCGCTGCATGTCTCGCTGCGCACGCTGCACCGCCACCTGCGCCAGGAAGGCGCCTCGGTGCAGTCGCTGAAGGACGAGGTGCGGCACGCCCGCGCCGTCGAGCTGCTGCGGCGCACGCGCGCGCCGGTCAAGCAAATTGCACTGGAGCTGGGTTTTCGCAGCGAAAAGAGCTTCTCGCGCGCCTTCAGGCATTGGAGCGGCCTGTCGCCCGGGGCATGGCGGCGCGATGCAAACACCCCCCCGCAGCAGGCTGCTTCGGGCAGAATACAGCCAGGGCGCGCAGCAGCGCAGGGGGGCGGACATGCGTAAGTTCGAGGATTCGACGCTCTGGCGCATCAGCGCCTACGAGCGCATGCGCCTGGAACGCAGTTCGAGCGCGTTTGCGCAGCTCGGCGAGAACACCGTGCTGCCCACCACGATGCTCACCGACCTGCGTCACCTGGAAAACCGGAACGAGGCCGCCGACGTGCTCGAGGTGCTGGCCACCTGCATGCGCCATCGCCAGGGCGCGCTGCTGTGCCTGGGCTACGAAGAGCTGGTCTGGCCGGTGACGGTGTTCCCGGCGGAGATGAGCTATCACTCGCCACGCGACATGGCGTTGGCGGTGCCCGAGTCGCTGGCCCAGCTGAAAGTGATCTCCTGCGACACACCCGGCATGCGCCCGCCCGGGCACTGGATGCTCGAACGCGTCGGGCGCTTCGATCATTACCGGCCACTGAAGCCGCTGCTGTGGGGCCTGGCATTGAACGGGCCGCGCAACACCTTGCTGGCCGAGATCGGCGGCCATGCGGCCTACCGTGCCACCTTGTCGAGGGAATCGCGGCCCTTCAGCCCCGGCGCACTGGGCCCGGCCGCGGAACGGCTGCGCACCGATTCGGCATCGCTGCGTCAGATCGCTGGCTGGCCGGGCATGAGCATCGATCGCGCAAGCCGGCTGCTCAACGCGTTGTACCTGGTCGGCGGCTTGATGGTCATGCGCTCGCATCCCGCGGCGCGCGGCGAGTCCGCGCTGCTCGGCCGCCTGCTGCGCTTCGGCAAGCCGCGCAAGTAAGGGGCCTCAGGTCGCCCATCGCGGCGCGGCGGCCCTGCGCCCGCTGCGTGGGCATGCACCGTGTTCTCAAGCCGAACATCGGCCGAAAGCCGCAGCACCGGCAAAACGGGCGCAATGCCCCAGCCGTTCCTCGATGCGCAGCGCCTCGTTCCATTTGGCCATGCGTTCGCCGCGTGCGAAAGAACCCACCTTCAACTGCCCGACGTTCCAGCCGATGGCCAGGTGCACGATGGTGGTGTCCTCGGTCTCGCCGGAACGTGCCGAGACGATGCCCGCATAACCCAGCTCTCGCGCCGCCTGCCAGGCCTGCAGGGTCTCGGTGAGCGTGCCGCGCTGGTTGGGTTTGAGCAGCACGCAGTTGGCCGCCCCGGCGGCGGCCGCCTCGCGCACCAGCGCGGCGGATGACACCAGCAGGTCGTCGCCGACGATCTGCAGACTGCGGCCCGCGGCCTGGGTAAAGCGCACGAAGCCGGCCAGGTCGTCTTCGGCCAACGGGTCTTCGATGGAGACGATCGGGTAGCTCTCGATCCAGCGCAGAAGCATCTCGATCAGTCCGTCGGAATCGAACTCGCGCGACTCCAGGCCCAGGCGGTAGCGGCCGTTGCGGCCGAACTCCGAGGCCGCCACGTCCAGCGCGATGGCCACCTGCTCGCCGGGAATGAAGCCTGCGGCCTCGATGGCTTCGACCAGGGTTTCGAGGGCCTGCTCATTGGTGTCGAAATCGGGCCACCAACCGCCTTCATCGGCCACGCCCAAGAGCCGGCCGCGCCGCTGCATCACCTGGCCGGCGGCGCGGTAGACCTCGGCCGTCCATTCCAGCGCCTGCGCAAAGCAGGCCGCGGCCGGGCACAGCACCATGAAGTCCTGGATGTCGACGCGCCGCCCGGCATGGGCCCCGCCGCCGAAGATCTGGATCTGCGGCATCGGCAGGGTGGCAGGCCCCCGAGGCTGCCGCGACGCCGCGTCCGCCGCCGCAGGGACGATGGACGCATGCAGCGGCGACGTTTCGATGCGTCGAGCGGCGGCATCGCCGACAAGATGGCGGTACAGCGGCAGGCCCGCCGACGCGGCCGCGGCATGCGCCGCAGCCATCGACACTGCCAGCGTGGCATTCGCCCCCAGCCGCGTCTTGTGGGGCGTGCCGTCGAGTTCGATCAGGCACTGGTCGAGTGCGCCCTGGTCGCTGGCATCGACGCCGCACAAGGCTGCGGCGATCTCGGTGTTGACGTGCTGCACGGCACGCTGCACGTCCAGGCCGCCGAAGGCCGCACCGCCATCGCGCAACTCCAACGCCTCGCGCGAGCCAGTGGAAGCCCCGGCCGGCACGATGGCACGGCCTACCGAGCCGTCGTGCAGCGTCAGCTCGGCCTCCACCGTCGGCCGGCCGCGGCTGTCCCAGACGCGCCGCGCATGCAGGTGCCGGATGCGGGTCGGGCTCATCGGGCAGGCTCCGGGCTGCGTACCTCGGCTTCGCACTTGGGTCTGAGGCGGGCCACGGACGGTGCCTGCGCACGGTCCGTCGCCGGCCGAAGGCCGTTGGCCTGTGGCCGAGAGTGGCCCGAAGTACTCATGCCTCGATCTCCTTGCGCCATGCGCCCGCCACCTCGTCCAGGCGATGCACCGGGTTGAAAAGCAGCGCGCGCGCGACACGCCGCACGCGGGCTTGCTGAGCCTCGTGGCCGAGGTACTCCACCGGCGATTTGCCATCCACCCGCGCCAGCATCAGGCCGGGCAGCAGCCGCGCGGCACGCTGCTGCAGCGGCTCGGCCGGCTCCCAGTCCACGCCGGCCAGGTAGCTGCCTGCCAGGGCCTGGAAACAACGCAGAAAGTCCGCGGCCGCTGCCGGGTTCCACAGGCACTTCAGCAGCAGATGGTTCAGGCAGAAGGCAAGGTCGAAGGCGGGGTCGCTCCAGACCGCGCATTCGGCGTCCAGGAACACCGGGCCGCCGGCATCGACGAGGATGTTCTTCGGGCTGACATCGCCGTGCACCAGGGTTCGCGGATGGGTCTGCGTCTGCCGCACCAGCGCCTCGAGCGGGCCTGCAAGGTCGGCGTGGCGCGACGCGGTGGCCAGCAGGTAGGGTTCGAGCCGAATGTCGAAGAAGATCGCCTGGCTGCGGAAGTCGGCCTGCAGCGCGGGCCGCGCCGCGGCGTGGGCATGGATGCGCGCCAGCGTGCGGCCGACGGCCCGCGCCGTGCTTAGCTCGGCCCGGCCGTCGCGCAGCTGCTGCTTCCACAGCGCGTGATGCGGCAGGTATTGCATCACCAGCACGCCCAGCCCAGGGTGTTGGCCGAGCAGGCGCGGCGCACAACCGGGCTGCGCCGCATCGGCCACCTGCATCCAGCGCGCCTCGAACAGGTTGCGCTCGATCGGCGCGCGCCATTCGGCGGCGACGCGAAGTTTCGGCAAAGCGCGCTTGGCGCAGATCGGGCCCGCGGGCGTGTCGATGCGCCAGATGTCGGAGGACACGCCGCCGGTCAGCGGCGCGCCGAACAGCGCGTCGGGCCCGGCCAGCCCCAGTTCGCGAAGCGCCTGTGCAAAGGCATCGGGTATCGGCTGGGCCGCGTTCATCGGTGCCGCGCCGGACTGTTGCCGTGTGGCGCCGGGTGCGTGCCGGCACATCGGCCATCGCGCCGGCGCTTCATGTCGCGTCGTAACCCGCTTCGACCAGCTTGACCAGCGCGTGCAGCGCGCGGTTCACCGGCGTGGCGACGCCGAGCTCGAGCCCGCGCCGGGCGATGTAGCCGTTGAGGTGGTCGATCTCGCTGGGCTTGCGCCGCGCCATGTCCTGCGCGGTGGAAGACAATTGCGCCGGCATGGCGGCGGCAATCTTCGCCACCGCCTCCATCGACGCCGCCTGCGCCAACGTGACACCCGCCGCGGCAGCCACCGCGATGACTTCGCGCACGATATCGTGCTGCAGCTCGCGGATGCCCGGTTGCGCCGCGAGCCGCGCATAGGGCTGTTGCGCCAACCCCGAGATGGCGTTGTAGGCGCAGTTCACCAGCAGCTTGGCCCACAGCTCCACCGCCACGTCGGGCACGATGCGCACCGGCACCTGCGCACTGGCGAAAAAGTCCACCAGCGCCTGCAGCGTCGGCCACTCGGGCACCGAAGAGGCGGTGCCGCCGGGCATCGCGCCGATGGCCAGGTCGCCACGGCCGAAGTGCTGCACCCGCCCCGGCCCAACCAGCGCCACGGCCACGTACACCACCGCCGGGATGACACGGCAGGGCAGCCCCCGCACCAGCATCTCGGCGTTGTCGACACCGTTTTGCAGGCTCATCAGCAGCGTGGAGGCGTTGACGTAGGGCGCCATCTGCCGCGCCGCGGCCTCGGTATCGCCGGACTTGACGCAGCACAGCACCAGATCGGCGCCGGCCACGGCGGCCG
>DASQFA010000523.1:0-6897 GCA_035633375.1 Rubrivivax sp. | reverse complement strand
GGCAACAGCGACGAGGCGCTGCGCGAGGTGGCGCTCGACATCGCCGAAGGCGCCGACATGGTGATGGTCAAGCCCGGCATGCCCTACCTGGACATCGTGCGCCGCGTGAAGGACGAATTCCGCATGCCCACCTTCGTCTACCAGGTCAGCGGCGAGTACGCCATGCTCAAGGCCGCTGCCGCCAACGGCTGGCTCGACCACGACGCGGTGATGATGGAAGCGCTGCTGGCCTTCAAGCGCGCCGGTGCCGACGGCATATTGACGTACTTCGCGCTCGACGCAGCGCGGCTGCTGCGCAACCCCTGACGCGGCGCGCCGGGCATGCGCGTCTTCCACGTCAGCGCGGACCGCTTCGTCGAGCTCGATGCGCTGCCGGCGGCGCTGCCGGCCAGCGGCTTCCTGTGGATCGCCAGCGCGCGCCGCGAGTTCGAAGTCCAGGTGGCGCAGATCCAGGGGCGCCTGCAGGACTGGACCGGCGGGCAGCTCGTCGATCTGCATGTCTCGGACCTGCTGAACAACCAGCTGCCTTCGCACTTCGACTACACCTCCTGGTACGACGTGCTGGTGTTCCGGCGCCTGGCGGCGGGCGCGGGCAGCGAAGCGCTTTTCGTCGATGAGCAGCACGGTACGCTGGCCAATTCGCGCAAGGCGCTGGAGGCCATCGACACCAGCCCGGTGGGGTTTGCCGTGTTCGACCGCGTGCTGCTCACCGTGCACCCGGCCGACTGTGCGGTGCGCGATTACTTTGCGCAGCGGCTCCTCCAGCAGGCCGGCAGCGGCGATTCGCGTGGCCTGGTGCGCCTGCCGGCCAGCCCGGCCGACCTGATGCTGCGCATGACCAACCACATGGTCGACAGCTACCTCGAGCTGCGCCGGCTGCTGACGCGGCAACTGGGCACGCTGCAAAGCGAGCTGCTCAACCCGCGCAGCCGCTTCGACGACTGGCCGATGCTGCTCGACGCGCGCAATGCGCTGCACATGCTGGAGGACACCTGCGAGGACCAGCGCAGTGCGATGCAGGAGTGGATCGATGCCCTGGACGAATGGCCCACCGAAGCCGAACCCGGCGCGCGCCGCGAACGCGAACTGCTGCGCCTGCGCTCGCGCGACGTGCTCGAGCACATCGAACGCGTGCTCACGCATGTGCGTAGGCTCGAGCATTCGGCCGAGGTGGCGGTGCAGATGCATTTTTCGGCGCTCGGCCACCGCACCAACGACATCATGCGCACGCTGACCGTGCTGACGGCGGTGTTCCTGCCGCTGAACCTGATCACCGGCTTCTTCGGCATGAACTTCGACTCGCTGCCGTTGATCCATTCGGCCACCGGCATCTGGACGGCCATCGGCGCGATGGTGGCCGTGGGCATCGGGCTGCTCGTATTCTTCCGGCGCAAGCGCTACCTGGGCACGCACCAGCAGCCCTGAGGCCGCGCGGGCGTCAACCGAGCAGGAGTTCACGCCCAAAGTACCCCGCACCCCGGGGTTCCCCCGCAGATGCTGGATGCAGGCCCGCGGCCCGACATTGCACGATACGCATGACCCGATTCCGGGCTGCCGACATGTCATCACCCATCATGCAACTGACCAAGACCCTGTTCACACTCGCGCTCGGCGCGGCCCTGCTGCCGGCCGGCGCTGCGCAGTTTGATTTCTACAAACTCGGCCGCGGCGTCGCCAACGGCGACTTCCTGCCCGTTGACGGCTTGGCCTGCACCGGCAGCGACCTGTGCAGTTCCAACGTCGATGGTGGCGTGCGCGACGGTGACCTGCGGTTCACCCACGGCGGCATCGTCGCCGCGGCCACGGGCTCGTTCAACAACCGTACCGCGGCCGCGGTGCAGGACAGCGAACGCGCCTGGTCGGCCACGAAGGGTGCCGGGCTCGGTGTCTATCACAAGACAGGTGACAGTGGCGACGACAACATCACCGTCGGCGAGATGCTGACCATCAGCTTCGACCAGATCGTCAAGCTCTCGCGCATCGATCTGCGTGCCGAGGGCCACAACTACACCGGATGGACCCCGGGTGCCACCTTCTTGTTGAACGGCGTGCAGATGGCCTTGCCCAGGGACATCGGCTACATCGAGCTGGACCTGACCGGCTCGGTCTTCAGTTTCGCCTTCGATGCACCGGCCTTCAGTGCCGCCGGCTCGCGCTTCACCAGCGCCTTCGTGCCTGCACCCGCCGGCGACCAGTTCTACCTGGCGGCGATGACGGCGCAGGCAGTGCCGGAGCCCGGCACCTGCGCCATGCTGCTGGCCGGCCTGGGCGCGATCGGTCTTGTCGCGCAGCGCCGCAAACCGCGCTGAAGGCCACGGCCAGCGCGCTCACCGGACTACCCAGCGCGTTGCGGGATGAACGCTTGAGTGCAGCCCGGCGCGCTCAAGCGCGGTACGGATCGGCGAAGCCCAGCGCGCGCATCAGCGCCGACTCGCGCGCTTCCATGGCTTCGGCGGCCGCGGCCGAGGCCTCGTGGTCGTAGCCCTGCGCGTGCAGCACGCCGTGCACCAGCAGATGCGCATAATGGGCTTGGCGCGTGATGCGTGCGGCCGTCGCTTCGCGCTCGACGACCGCCGCGCACAGCAGCAGGTCGGCCTGAATCAGCGGTGCACGCGCGTAGTCGAAGGTCAGCACGTTGGTGGCGTAGTCCTTGCCACGATAGCCGCGATTCAGCTGCCGCGCCTCGTCTTCGCCGACGATGCGCACGGTGATCTGCGCCGGCGCCTCGAGCGCAGCGCGGATCCAGCGCGCCACGCGGTGGCGCGGCAGCAGCGCGCGATGCCGGCCATCGGGCATCTGCAGCGACAGTTGCAGCGGCGGCGCCTTGCGGCCAGGCATCAGCCAGCCTCGGCTCGCGTGCGCGCCGCGTCATAGGCCTCGACGATGCGCGCCACCAACGGGTGGCGCACCACGTCGGCCGACGTGAACTGCGTGAAGCCCACGCCGGGCACGCCGGCCAGCACCGCCTGCGCCTCGACCAGCCCGCTGGTGCGGCCCTTGGGCAAGTCGATCTGACTGACATCGCCGGTGACCACGCAGCGCGAGCCGAAGCCGATGCGCGTGAGGAACATCTTCATCTGCTCCGAGGTGGTGTTCTGCGCCTCGTCGAGGATGACGAAGGCATGGTTCAGCGTGCGCCCGCGCATGAAGGCCAGCGGCGCCACCTCGAGCAGGCCCTTGTCGAAGGCGCGCGTCACGCGCTCCAGGCCCATCAGGTCGTACAGCGCGTCGTACAGCGGGCGCAGATAAGGATCGACCTTCTGCGCCATGTCGCCGGGCAGGAAGCCCAGCTTCTCGCCGGCCTCGACCGCCGGGCGCGTGAGCACGATGCGCTGCACCGTGCTGCGTTCCAGCGCGTCCACGGCGCAAGCCACGGCGAGGAAGGTCTTGCCGGTGCCGGCCGGGCCGATGCCGAAGCTGATGTCGTTCGACAGCATCTGGTGCAGATACTGCACCTGGTTCGGCGTGCGCGCGGCCAGGTCGGCACGCCGTGTGTGCAGCACGATGCGGCCTTCCGCCGCGTCGTTGGCCTGCACGGCCGGCTGGCGCAGTGCCATTTGCAGCGTCTGGGCGTCGATGGGCAAGGCCGCGTTCTCGTACAGCGATTGCAGCAACGCCAGCGTCGCAGCCGCGGCGGCGCGATCGCCCTCGATGCGAAAGGCCTCGTGGCGCCGCGTGATGCTCACGCCCAGCGACTGCTCGATGGTGCGCAGGTGTTCGTCGAGCGCGCCGCACAAATGCGCCAGACGTGAGTTGTCGGCGGGCGAAAAGGCATGTCGCAGGATCACGGTGCGCGCGCAGCCGGCATGGGGCCGCAAAGCGGAACAAGCACACATTGTCGCGCGGCCTCGCACCCGCGGCCATCCTGCACAATTCGCATTGCGATGCAGCGCCCATGCCTTCAGCCCGCCGCCTGGCCCCTCGGACGCGGCCTGTTCGCGATCGGCTGCACCCGTTGCCTGCGCGCATTGCTATGGCTTTGCCTGTCGTGGACGGCGCCGGCATGGGCGCAGAGCGTGCTCATCGACGCCGCCCAGTCGGCAGTGGCCGACAGCGCGAACTTCCCGGTCGGCGCGCCGGTGCAACTGCTCAGCTTGCCCGACGACTGGTCTCGCAGCCGCCCCGGCAGCAGCGGCCCAGTCTGGTACCGGCTGAGCTTTGGCGCGCCCGGGCTGCGTGAACAGGGTGACCTGCTGGCGCTATACATCGAGCATGTGTGCACCAACCTGGAGGTCTTTCTGAATGGGCAGCTGGTGCACAGCGGCGGGCAGATGCGCGAGCCGATCACGCAGAACTGCAACCATCCCCAGCTCATCAGCCTGCCCGCGGCGCTGCTCGCCCCGGGGCTGAACGAACTGGACTTGAAGGTGGTGGGCCACGCACGGTCTCAGGTGGCATCGAGCCACCGTGCCGGCGCCCTGTCGGCGCTGGAGATCGGGCCTCGATCGGTACTGGCGCCCAAGCATGCCCGGCAGATGGCGCTGAACGTGTCGGTGCCGCAGGCGGTGAGTGCCACACTGGCGCTGATGGGCGGCTTCATGTTCGTGCTCGGCTGGGTGAACCGGCACCAAAGCCACCTGGCCTACTTCGGCGCGCTGGCGGTGGGCTGGGCCATCGTCGAATCCCGGCTGTGGTTGCGCGATCTGCCCTTCGAAAATGCCACGGCTGAACTGCTGCTGTGCGCGATGCTGCCTTTTTTGACTCTGGCCAGCGTGCAGTTCCTGCTGCGTTACGCCCAGTATCGAAATCGCTGGATCGATATCGCGCTGCCACTGCAATGCCTGCTGATGCCGGCAAGCCTGCTGCTCGCCGGACCGGACAACCTGTACCCGACGGCAAGCTTCTGGTACCTGCTGCTGACGCTGCAGACGCTTGGCGCCGCAGCGTTCTTCCTTCGCACGCAGTTCCAGGCGCGGCAACGCACGTTCTGGCCGATGACGTTCTTGCTGTGCATCGCCAGCGTGGCCCTGGCCGTGGAGTTCGTATCGCAGGCCTTCGGCATCCGCTCCACGCTGACCCAGCTGGCGCAGATCGCCACCCCGTTGATGATGGTACCGGTGGGCCTGGGCCTGCTGCTGCAGCAGCGGCGCGCGCTGCTAGTGGCCGAGGAGAGCAAGGCGCATCTGGAGTCGCGCATCCGCGAGGCCACCGACGAGATCGAGCGCAACTTCACGCAACTGGCGGAACTGCGCGTGGAGAAGGTCACCGAACGCGAGCGCAAGCGCATTGCCGCCGATCTGCACGACGACCTGGGCGCCAAGTTGCTGACCATCGTGCACACCAGCGAGTCCGAACGCATCTCCACGTTGGCGCGCGAGGCGCTGGAAGAGATGCGCCTGTCGGTGCGCGGCCTGACCGGCAAGCCGGTGCGCCTTATCGACGCGCTGGGCGACTGGCGTGCCGAGGTCATCTCGCGCCTGGGCCAGGCCGGCATCGAGGCCGACTGGAGCGCACCGGCCGACGAACTGCCGCAGACCCTGTCGGCGCGCGCCTTCGTGCAGACCACGCGCATCCTGCGCGAAGCCGTGAGCAACGTCATCAAGCACAGCGGCGCGACGCACTGCTCGCTGAGCTGCCTGCTCGCCGAGGGCGATGTGCAGATCGTCGTGCGCGACAACGGCAACGGCATTCCGATGGAGCTCGATGGGCGGCTCGACCGCGGCCACGGCCTGGCCAGCATGAAGCACCGCGCCAAGCTGTTGCAGGGGCAATGCCTGGTGGAATCCGGCCCGGGCTATGGAACCGTGATACGCCTCACGCTTCCGCTGGGCCACGCGACCGAATTCGTTTAGCCGGCTGCTACCATGGTTTTCCCTGACCGCCGGAGCGCGTCGTGACCCACATCCTGCTCCTGGAGGACCTGCCCGAGATCCGCGCCTGGCTCAGCAGCCTGGTGACGCAGGTGTTCCCCGATGGCCACATTTCCGAGGCGGCGCGCGTGCACGATGCCCTCGGGCTGGTCTCGGCCATCAAGTTCGACCTGGCACTGGTCGACCTGGGCCTGCCCGACGGCTCGGGCGTGGACGTGGTGGCGGCGCTGCGCGAGCAGCAGCCCGAAGCGCAGAGCGTGGTGGTGACGATCCACGACGACGACGAACATCTTTTCCCGGCGCTGCAGGCCGGCGCCTTCGGTTACATCCTGAAGGAGCAGGCACGCGAACTCATCATCGAACAGCTGCATCGCATCAGCCAGGGCGAGCCGCCGCTGTCGCCGTCGATCGCGCGCCGCGTGATGGCCTACTTTGCCGCCAAGTCCAAGCCGCAGCCGATGTCGGCCTCGTCGGCGGCGGTGCCGCATGTCTCGCTCACCGAGCGCGAAACCGAAGTGCTGCTACGCGTGGCCAAGGGTTACACGCTGCCAGAGATCGGCGTGCAGCTGACCCTGTCGCGCCACACCATCGCCGACTATGTCAAGCAGATCTATCGCAAGCTCAACGTGAGTTCGCGCGCCGAAGCCGCGCTGGAAGCCCAGCGCATGGGCCTGTTCGGCCGCTGATACGCATTTGCGTTCACTGGCATAGCGATCATGGGCTGCTTGCGGCGCAAAGCGGCCGCTCGCGAAACACCGAATTCATTCACCGCAGAGTAACGAAGGACGCAGAGTTGGCGCAGAGGAAATGCAATGGATTCAAATCGTTTCCTTCATTTCTCTGGGGACCTCTGCGTCCTTCGTTCCTCTGCGGTGAAGGTGCTTGTATTCGGCGGCTTTGCGCCGAGAGCAGCTATGCCATCGATGCGCTTGAACGCAATGGCGAATCAGGCCGGCACCAGCCCGCGCTTGCGCAGCAGCGGCTCGACCTTCGGCCCGCGGCCACGGAAGGCGGCGTAGGCGGCGCCCGGCTCCAGGCTGTTGCCGCTGGCGTACACATAACGGCGCAGCCTTTCGGCCACATGCGC
>DASQFA010000522.1:0-6654 GCA_035633375.1 Rubrivivax sp. | reverse complement strand
CGAGCCGGCGATGCAGTCGCACGACCTTTCCGGCGTCAAGGTGCTGACGTCGATGGCGCCGATCGACCCGGTGGACTGGCAGGTCTTCGTCGAGCAGCCGGTGGCCGAGGTGTATGCCAAGCTGAACGATTCGATCCTGCTGACCATGGGCCTGCTGCTCAGCGGCCTGGTGGTGTCGGCGCTGGCCGCCGGCGCGCTGGCGCGCAGCATGGTGCGCCCGATCCGCACGCTGGACGAAGGCGCCAGGCGCATCGGCGCGGGCGATCTCGACCAGAAGATCGTCGTCAGGACCGGCGATGAACTGGAAGGCCTGGCCGACCAGTTCAACCACATGACCGGGCAGTTGCGCGAGTCTTATGCCGGGCTGGAACGCAAGGTCGAGCAGCGCACCGGCGAGCTGACCGAATCGCTGGAGTACCAGACTGCGATCAGCGAGGTGCTGCGCGTCATCAGCGGCTCCACCACCGACGTGACGCCGGTGTTCGAAGCCATCATGGAAAGTGCGATGCGGCTGTTCAGCGCGCCGATCGCGGCCGTGATGCGCTATGACGGACGCATGGTGCACCTGGCATGCACACGCGGCTGGACGGCCGAATCGATCGAGGACGCGCGCCGCCTCTACCCGGCGCCGCCCAACCCGCACATGATGAGCGGCCGGGTGATCCTGTCGGGCCAGCCGCAGACCATCGTCGACACGCATACCGACCCGGCCTACGACGCGACCACGGCACGGGTTGGGCAGTGGCGCCGCATGATCGCCGCACCGATGCTCAAGGACGGCGCTGCGTTGGGTGTCATCGTCGTCGCCTGGCCCGACCCCGGCGAAACGCCGCCAAGGCAGACCCAGCTGCTGAAGACCTTTGCCGACCAGGCGGTGATCGCCATCGAGAACGTGCGGCTGATCAACGAGACCAAGGAAGCGCTCGAGCAACAGACGGCGACGGCCGAAGTCCTGAGAGTGATCAGCAACTCGCCGACCGATGTGCAACCGGTGCTGGACGCCGTGGCGCAGCGCGCGGCACTGCTGTGCGACGCGACCGCCGCTCAGGTCTTCCTCAAGGAAGGCGACATGCTGCACTCTCGGGCCGGCCATTCCGCTGCCGACGCGAAGAGGCCAGTGCATGGTGACCCGGTGCCGATCCATGCAACATCGATGACCGGCCGCGCTGTTCTCGAACGCAGGACGATCCACTGTGCCGACGTAGTGCCGCTCATGGACACGGAGTACCCGGCCGCGCGGGACAACCAGCGACGCCTGGGATTCCGCGCGATTCTCGCCGTGCCGCTGACGCGCGAGGGCGGAGCGTACGGCGCGATCTTCCTCCACCGCGAAGAGCCGCGCGCGTTCCTACCCACCCAGATCGCGCTGGTGCAGACCTTCGCGCAGCAGGCGGCAATCGCGATCGAGAACGTGCGCCTGTTCAACGAGACGAAGGAGGCGTTGGAGCAGCAGACGGCGACGGCCGAGATCCTGCGCGTGATCAGCGGTTCGATCACCGATACGCAGCCGGTGTTCGATGCCATCGTGCAAAGCTGCCAGCGGCTTTTCGGCGGCAAGGCGGTCGCGCTTGCGTTGCCCAACGCCGCGATGATCGAAAGCGTGGCCTTTGCCAGCGACGGCCTGGCCAAGGACGCGGCTGAGGTTTTAAGGCCCTGGCCGCTCGACGTTCAAAGCGGTGCCGGTGCCTGCATCCTCGAGTCCCGCGTGATCGCAGTGGCCGACACGGCCGAGGGTGCCAAGCATTTCGCCCGCATGAGGGACCTGGCGCTGGCGATGGGTTACCACTCGGCGTTGTTCGTGCCGCTGTTGCGCGAGGGCAATGCCATCGGCTGCCTGGCCATCCTGCGCGCCAGCACGGGCGAGTTCGACACGAAGGAGATCACGCTGGCGCAGACCTTCGCCGACCAGGCGGTGATCGCGATCGAGAACGTACGCCTGTTCAACGAGACGAAAGAGGCGCTGGAGCAACAGACGGCGACAGCGGAAGTGCTGCAGGTGATCAGCAGTTCGGTGGCCGACACCGAGCCGGTGTTCGAGCGCATTCTTGCGAGCACCGAGCGATTGTTCGAATGCCGTCGCACGGCAATCTTTCTTGCCCCGGGTGACGGCCAACTGCACCTGGCGGCGATGCATGGGGCGCCGGGCACGAACGCCGGCTCACGCTACCCGAGGCCCTTCGAGCAGACCGCGGGGCCGATGGTCATTGGCGAACGGCGGCAGGTGTACCTGCCCGATTTGGTGAATGGCCCGGGCGTGCCGCCCAGCCTGCGTCTGGCGGCGCAGCAGACGGGCAACTTTTCGATTGTGATGACACCGATGGTCTGGGAAGGGCGGGGCGTGGGCATGATCACCGTCTCGCGCGAGCCGAACCGGGGCTTCAACGACAAGGAGCTTGGCCTGTTGCGCACCTTTGCCGACCAGGCGGTGATCGCAATCCAGAACGCGCGGCTGTTCAACGAGACGAAGGAGGCGCTGGAGCAGCAGACGGCCACCGCCGAGGTACTGAAGGCTATCAGCCGCACCACCTTCGAGCTCGACCCGGTACTGGATGCGCTGATCGAAAACGCCACCAGGCTGTGCAAGTCGGACCGTGGTTTCGTCTTTATCCGAGATGGCGACGAGTACCGCCCGACCGCAAGTTTCGGCGCCACGCCCGAACAGTTGGAGTTCATGAGTCATCGCCACCTGACCTCGACCAGCGGCACCCTGGTCGGCCGCGCCGCGCTCACGCGACAGTTGGTGCAGATCGAGGATGCGCGCAACGACCCCGGGTACGCCTGGGAGTCCTCGCTCGAACTGCTCGCCTTTCGCACCATGCTCGGCGTGCCGATGCTGCGCGAAGGCGAGCCGATCGGCGTGGTGGCGATCTGGCGCGACCATGTACGGCCCTTTTCCGAGCGCGACCAGCAACTGGTGACGAGCTTTGCCGACCAGGCGGTGATTGCCATCGAGAACGTGCGGCTGTTTCGCGAGATCCAGGACAAGAGCCGGCAGCTCGAGATCGCCAACCAGCACAAGAGCGAGTTCCTGGCGAACATGTCGCACGAGCTGCGCACGCCGCTGAACGCCATCATCGGCTTTTCGGAAGTGCTGCTCGAGCGCATGTTCGGCGAGCTCAACGAAAAGCAGGACGATTATCTGAAGGACATCTTCTCCTCGGGCAAGCACCTGCTGTCGTTGATCAACGACATCCTGGATCTGTCGAAGATCGAGGCCGGGCGAATGGAGCTGGACGTGGAGAACTTCGACGTGCCGTCGGCGCTGGGCAACGCGCTGACGCTGGTGCGCGAGCGTGCGCAGCGCCACGGCATCACGCTCGGCCTGGAGGTCGCAGCCGAGGTGGGCGAGATGCGTGCCGACGAGCGAAAGTTCAAGCAGATCCTTCTCAACCTGTTGACCAACGCGGTCAAGTTCACGCCCGACGGCGGCAAGGTGGAGGTGCGCGCGCGGCTGGCCGACGGTGTGCTCGAGGTGGCGGTGGCCGACAATGGCATCGGCATCGGCAAGGACGATCAGGCGGCGGTGTTCCAGGAGTTCAAGCAGGTCGGCCGCCACTACACCAACAAGCAGGAGGGCACCGGCCTCGGGCTGGCGCTGACCAAACGTTTTGTCGAACTGCATGGCGGCGCGCTCAAGCTTGACAGCGAGCCCGGCAAAGGTTCGACTTTCAGCTTCACGCTGCCGGGCCAACCTTGACCCCCGCGCGTCAGTCCGAAGGGGTTTGCACCGCAGTGCGCAGCACGGAGGTTCCAATTTGAGCACCATCCTGATCGTCGAAGACAACGAGAAGAACATGAAGCTGGCGCGCGACATCCTTCGCGCCAAGGGCTACGCCACGCTGGAGGCGGTGAACGGGCTGGACGGCGTGAAGCTGGCGCTCGAACACAAGCCCGACCTGGTGCTGATGGATATCCAGCTGCCCGACATCAACGGCATCCAGGCCTTCGAGCGCATCCGCGGCAACGCCGCCACGGCCGGCATCCCGGTGGTGGCCTTCACCGCATCGGTCACGGCCAACGACCGCAGCCGCATCGGCGACGCCGGCTTCGACGCCTTCTTGAGCAAGCCGATCAACCTGAAGGAGTTTGTCGAGACGGTGCGGCGCCTGCTGGCGGGCGACTCCACATGAGCGATGCCGCCAAGATCCTGGTCGTCGACGACACGCCGGCCAATGTCAAGCTGCTGGTGGACATCCTTACCGCCAAGGGTTATGCGGTGGCGGCGGCCAGCAGCGGTGAGGAAGCACTGGTGCGCATCGGCGTGAGCCCGCCCGACCTGGTGCTGCTGGACATCATGATGCCGGGGCTGTCGGGCTATGACGTGTGCCGCAAGATCCGCGCGAACCCGGCCACGGCGCTGCTGCCGGTGGTGCTGTGCACCTCGGTCGACCCGAAGCAGGAGCGCGTCAACGGCATCGAGGCCGGCGCCGACGACTTCATCCCCAAGCCGATCAACCAGCAGGAGCTGTTTGCGCGCGTCAAGTCGCTGCTGCGCATCAAGGCGTTGCAGGACGAGGTCAAGGCGCAGACGGCACAGCTGGCCGAATGGAACATCAAGCTCGAGGACCGCGTGCGCGAGCAGGTGGCGCAGATGGACCGCCTGGGCCGGCTGAAGCATTTCTTCTCGCCGGCGCTGGCCGAGGCCATCGTCAGCGGCGGTGCCGACGATCCGCTGAAGAGCCACCGGCGCGAGATCACCGTGGTCTTTCTCGACCTGCGCGGTTTCACCGCCTTCACCGAGACCGCCGATCCCGAAGAGGTGATGGGCGTGCTGCGCGAGTACCACGCCGCGATGGGCGAGCTGATCGTGGCGCACGAGGGCACGCTCGAGCGCTTCACAGGCGACGGCATCATGATCTTCTTCAACGACCCGGTGCTGGTGGACGACCCGGCCGCGCGCGCGGTGCGCATGGCCCTGCAGATGCAGCAGCGCACTTTGGTCCTGGCAGCGGGCTGGAAGAAGCGCGGCTACGAGCTGAAGCTCGGCATCGGCATCGCCATGGGCTTTGCCACCATAGGTGCGATCGGTTTCGAGGGGCGCATCGACTACGGTGCCATCGGCAACGTCACCAACCTGGCGGCGCGGCTGTGCGGCGAGGCGGCCGGCGGCGAGATCCTGCTCGCGCCGCGCGTGGTGGCGGCGCTGGACGGCAGCATCGCGGTGGAGCCGGCGGGTGAGTTCAGCCTGAAGGGCCTGGCCCGGCCGATTGCAGTGTCGCGGGTGGTGGCCGGTTGAGTCATGCCCCGACGGCGGCAGCGCGGGCTGTGTCCGTGCTGCCCGCAGCCCGGACGCGCGCGGGCAGGGTCATGACATTGATATATTCCATCCGAGCGCGCGTTGCGCTCGACTCGAAGGAGGAAGGCATGTCTCGCAAGCAACTGATGGCAGCACTTTCGATGCTGGCTATTGCCGCATCGGCTTCCGCCCTCGCGGCGGATTTCGGCACCCCGGCCGAGGCGAAAGCCATGCTCGACAAAGCGGTGATGGCCGTGAAGCAGAACAAGGCCGGCGCGATGGTCATGTTTACCAAAGGCGAAGGCGGGTTCAAGGATCGTGATCTCTACCCGTTCTGCGGCGGGCCGGACGGGAACTTCTCCGCTCACCCTACGCTGACCGGCAAGAGCATGAAGGATCTCAAGGACAAGTCCGGCATGGCGCTGGGCGAGGAGATGTACAAGGTAGCCCAGGAAGGCAAGGTCTCCGAGGTCAGCTACATGTGGCCGCGCCCGGGCCAGACTGACCCGGTGCAGAAAGTGAGCTACGTGACCAAGGTCAGCGACCAGATTTGCGCCGTGGGTTATTACAAATAGCGAGCCTTCCTGCAACCGCCGGCGCCTGTCGCGGCGGACGCCGCAGGATAGGCCCGGTGCCTGGTCCGGGTGATGCCGCCGCGGGATTTCATGCGGCGCCTGGCGGCGCCGGCATGACATCGGTGCCGAACACCGAGCGCGAAGAAACCCCGCAGATGCCCGCGCGCGGCGGCGCAGGCGCTCAAGGCATCAGCACGCTGCAGCCGGTGGTCCTGCGCGCTTCCAGGTCGCGGTGTGCCTGCGCCACCTCGGCCAGCGGATAACGCTGGTCGATGCGGATCTTCACCTGCCCGCTGGCGACCACCGCAAACAGATCGTCGGCCATGGCCTGCGTGGCTTCGCGCGTGGCGATGTGCGTGAACAGCGTCTGTCGCGTCAGGTAGAGCGAGCCCTTCGGGCCCAGGATTCCGGGTGCAAAGGGCGGCACCGGGCCGCTCGCATTGCCGAAGCTCGCCATCAGGCCGAACGGGCGCAGGCAGTCGAGGCTGCGCTCGAAGGTGTCCTTGCCGACCGAGTCGTAGACCACCTTCACGCCCTTGCCGCCGGTGATGGCCTTCACGCGCGCGACGAAGTCTTCCTTGCTGTAGTCGATGGCGTGCGCCGCGCCGTGCTCGAGCGCGAGGGCGCACTTGGCGGCGCTGCCCGCGGTGCCGATCAGTTGCAACCCCAGCGCCTTGGCCCACTGGCACGCGATGAGGCCGACGCCACCCGCTGCGGCGTGGAAGAGCACATGGTCGCCTGATTGCAGGCCCTGCACCGGCAACGTCTTCTTCAGCAGGTACTGCGCCGTCAGGCCCTTGAGCATCATGCCCGCCGCGGTGTCGAAAGCGATGCCGTCGGGCA
>DASQFA010000521.1:0-11597 GCA_035633375.1 Rubrivivax sp. | reverse complement strand
ACCTGCAGCGTCGCGCCACCGATGAACGGACCTTCGCCGAGCTGGCGCTCCACCTGGCTGCCCCAGGTCCTGAGTTCGTTCGCCGCAAGCGCCTCGCGTGCCTGCCGCTTCAGTTCGGGGTCGGTGATACGCAGGGTCGGCGTGATTGTGTGGCGCAGTTCCTCGACGGCGCACATCAGCGACTCGTGACGCGCTGCCTCGAAAGGATCGGCCGGATGAAGTCGATGCTGACGCCCAATGAAGACGAGGATGGCGTTGGAATGCGCAAGCGATGCTTTGCCCGGAATCTCGAGCACCGGCATCGCGCCGAAGGGTGTGTTGACTTTCATCGCGGGCCAATCGTCGCTCTTGACCCGCACGTCCTCGAAATCAATGCCGGCAAGATGAAGCGCAATGCGGCATTCCTCGCCGCGGCTGCCGGCGAAGTCGAAGTAAATCAGGCGCGGCCGGCTCATGTGGATCCTCGTGGTCGGATTTGCAGGACCGCATAGGGTACATCGTCGAGGCGTCATTCAATGGCAATGTCGGAATCTGCTCAGTCTGCCTGCAGCCGTCTGTCCCTGGGTTGCCAAAAGGCACTGCCTGCCTGGGCGTGGCGTTAGCGGCTTTCAGATGTATGGCGAACCGCTGCGAACTGCAGGTTCCGGGCAACGACATCCGCTCGGCGAGCACCTGCCAGCGACCCTCTGCTGCCGCTCAGGCCATCGACTTGCCAGCCGAAAAGCTGACATCGCGGACCTCTTCCCTCGACCAGTGGGGCAACAGGCAATTAGCTTAATTTCACGTCCACAATCTGTCCGCTTGGCTATTCGGATCGTCGCTTCGTCGCAGAGAGCAGGACCACCAGCACTGTCGTGCTGACAATCGCGTCTCTCTCCACAGCAGGCTGCCTTCCCATGAAGATCAATAGGTCGAACCTGCTATCCGCTGTCGCAGCGATTGCGATCGTGTTCGCCGGCACATGTGTGCATGCTGCCGGCTTCCAGCAAGGGGCCGCCGCTGACGAGGGTGGCAAACCACTCGTGATCGGCATCTGGTATCCGAGCCACACCATTGCCAAGCCCGTGTCAATTGGCCCGACGACGATGACCGTCGCCATCAACGCGCCGCTGAACGGCAAGGCATTGCCCTTGATCGTGACGTCCCACGGAACGGGTGGTTCCTATCTCGGACATTTCGACACGGCAATTGCCCTGGCTGACGCGGGCTTCATCATGGTGGCCATGAACCATACGGGTGACAACTACGCCGACCAGAGTCGCAGCGTCGACGTCATGGACAGGCCAAGGCAGGTAAGTCGTGTGATCGACCACATGCTGTCAACTTGGGAGGGGCGTGCGGCGATTGATCCGCAGCGCATCGGCATGTTCGGCTTTTCCTCAGGCGGATTCACCACGCTCGCGATCATCGGTGGCGTCCCGGACTTCACGAAGATCGGTCCGATGTGCAGGGAGCATCCCGGCGATTTCGCATGCCAGTTGCTGGCCAAGAGCGAAAGCCCGGTCGTCGCGCCTGCCACCCTCGCGGTCGCCGACGCGCGCATCAAGGCCGCAGTGGTTGCTGCGCCAGCGCTCGGATTCACCTTCTCGCCGGACGGTCTGAAGAACGTCAAGGTGCCGGTGCAACTGTGGCGGGCTGAAAACGATGTCGTCGTGCCACACCCACGGTACGCAGAGGCAGTGCGGCTGGCACTGTCCGAAGCACCGAACTATCACGTCGTTCCGATTGCCGGTCACTACGATTTCCTGGCACCCTGCAGCGATGCACTCGCTTCGATGGTCCCAGCCATCTGCACGAGCTCTGCGGACTTCAATCGCTCGGCGTTCCATGTGGGCTTCAATGCGGAAGTCATGAGGTTCTTTGAGAAGACGCTCGCAAAGAACTGAATGGACCTGACGTCGACATGCTCGGCGGCAACTTGGTGCTCGAGCGGGTGGCAGTGACTTGACTTGGCACGCGCCGCCTCGCCGCTGCAGTCTGTGATGGCCGTGACAACTTTCAGCGCTCGGCCTCACCTCAACGCAAATACCTCCACCTCCGCGCTGCGCCCCTTTACGTGCACTGCGGGCAGCGCTTCGAGCCCGGCCGGCGACGACAGCTTGGCCTGCGTCACACCGCTGACCAGGACCTGCGTGCCGAAGTCCTTGTTCAGCGATTGGATGCGCGACGCCAGGTTGACCGCGTCGCCAACCAGCGCGTAGGACATGCGCTCGCTGCTGCCGATATTGCCAGCGATCACAGTGCCGGTGTGGATGCCGATGCCGTGGCGCAGCTCGGCCTTGCCGGCCGCGCGGCGCGCGCTGTTCCAGCCGTCGAGGCGCCTTCCCATTTCGCGAGCCGCGGCCACAGCGCCATCGGCATGGCGTGCATCTTCGATCGGCGCGCCGAACACGGCCTCGATCTCGTCGCCGATAAACTGCAGCACCAGGCCACCGTGGGCACGGATCGCAATGTCCATCTCGGTGAAATAGGCGTTCAGGTCGGCCACCACCTCGGCTGGCGGGCTGGCCTCGACCCAGGGTGTGAAGTCGCGCAGGTCGGCGAACAGGATGGTCACCTCGCGCAACACGCCGGCCCCGCTCACCCGCCCAGCGAGGATCTCGTCGCGCACCTCGGGGCTCACGTACTTGCCAAATGTCTCGCGGATCGCCTCTCTTTCGCGCAGGCCCTGCACCATGCTGTTGAAACCCTCGGCCACGGCGCCGATCTCGTCGTTCGAGACCACGGCACAGCGCGCGTCGAGCCCGCCGCTCCGCACCTGAGCCATCGCGGCCTGCACGTCGCGCAGCGGTTGGGCCACGCTCGCCGCGACCAGCAGCGCCAGTCCCACCGAGACCACCAGCCCGCCGAGCGCGAGCACCACGACGACGAGCTTCAGGTTGTAGATGATCGCCGCCGCCGTGGCCGCGTCGGCCGTTCGCAGCGCGTCGGCACGCGTCAGCGCCGCCACCGACAGCACAGCCAGTGGCAGCAGGCCGAGCAGCAGGAAGGCGGCCAGCATGCGCGTGCGCACGCGCAACTTCGGCACCTTGACCGCGCTCAGCTCGCCGCTCGGGAACAGACGCGGCAGTTCGTAGCGCATCAGGCGTTCGCTGCCGAAGAATACGATCGCCGCAACGAACGGGCCGGCGACGAAGGTGATGCCGAACATCTGGCGCAACGCCCGGCTGAGCTCGAAATCACCCGTCAGCAGCGGCCAGAGGACGCCCCAGATGAACGCCGCAGCCACCCAGCCGCCACCGCTCGCCAGCGCCACGAAGGCCGGCAGCAGCAGTGCGCGTCGGCGCGCAGAGTCGCCGGTTGGACCGGGCGGCAGGACGCCGCCCGCCCGCGTCAGCGGGGCCAGCCAGCGCATCGAAAGGTGCCTGCCGACAGCAAACAGCAGCGCGGAGGCGACTACGAAGTAGGCGATCTCGGCGCCTGTCGTCGCCACGCGGCCGCTGACGGCCCTCGGATCGACATAGACGAAGTAGAGGAACGTGAGCAGCGCACCGCCCAGATTGCCGAGCAAGGTTAGGCCCAGCATGCGCGCGCGAAAGCTATTGCGCGTGGCAGTGGTCGCGGCGGTCGCGGCGTTCATGGTGTCGATGGGCTGCACCCTCGAAGGGGCTCGGTGATTGTGCGGCCACTGCCGAGAGCGCAAGTCCAAGCGCGATTCAACCTGCTACCGTGCGACACGCGACACGCCGCTCGCTAACCGGCCAAGCTGGCGCAAGGGGCGGCTGCAACATCGTTCGACCTGGAATACATTCATCCGCGGGCGGTTTTGTCTGCATTGCAGTCTCAAGCCAACTCATCAGCGGCCTGCACAAACTCCAAACGCTAGCCTCGAAGCAGTTGCACACGCGAGTTCATCTGACGACACGAGGCCAGGAGACGCGCCTCTTCTGTCTTGTGGGCACTGGGGGTGCTGTCCGCAGATACGCGCCTGCCTGCGCCAACGCGGTGTCGTGCGCGACGCCTGATTCCGCGCCAATCAGATGGGCGATCTCGGCACGGCCGCCAATACTGTGCTGACGGATGAGTCGATCACGAGGCATTCTTTGTATCGAAATGCCCACTCGGCTGACGGTGTCTACCCTCTTGCATACCATCATTGACACTGTCAACTCGAAGAGCTTCCGCACAAGTCTTGAGGCTCGGTCATGGAGGTACCGCATGCACAACCACAGCGCTTCGCTCGCCCACCGGGATGATCGACCTATAGATCCATGGGCCTATCTGACCGGAGGCAGCGTGGGCATAGTCGTAGGCTTTGGCATCGATCTTTGCAGACGCGGCTTTCATGAAGCAAGACTGGCGTTTGCTGCAGGCTCCAGGAAACACCGCCGCACAACATGCGGCTGGCGGCGTCCCGGAACCTGCGACGCGGGTGCGCGCTGAGTCGAACTGCCCGCGCGAGTCCCAGTGGGTCGGCGCTGGCTGGATAGACCGGGTCTGCTGCGTCTCGGGTGCCCAAGGCTGGACGCAGCGCTGCGCGCGGGGGCCTCTCTAGTCAAGGTCGAGGAGCTCCGTCGTGGCCTCGGTGGCGTCACGCACGGCGGCAGTGGCTACCGCGTTGTGGTGCCGGTGTCCAGGCGTGGGGGAGACGGCGGGGAGACGGCGCCAGACCAGCGCCACCAGTCCCAACGCGAACAAGCCGGCCGGCGACGGCTCGGGTACCGCAGCAGTGCTGAATTGCGACAAAAAGTCGCTGGCGTCGGACGTGTAGGTGTAGCCGTCCGGCAGGTCGATGGCGGTCAGTTTGAACGTGTTCAGCATGTTCACCTCGGTTTTGTCGACGACCGAAGCCAGCCCCGCCAGCACGTAGAAGGACATGTCGATGCGCTGGCCCGGCTGCACTGCAAGCGTCCATGTGAGCGGGAAACTGAACAGCCCGGCACCCGTGAAAGGGTCGAAGTCGACTCGGTTGACGCCCCGATACTGGTCGCCCACGACGCCGTTGGATTCGATGTATGCGGTGTTGCTGAAACGCGAGGGCGAGGTGCCGAAGTTGTACGCACCCTCTACCACCGCCGAAAACGTGGCCATGCCCGGCATGCCAGCACTGCCCAGCGTGATGCTCCCCATCATCGATCCACCGAAACGGGCTGACCCGCCGCGGCCGGCCGCTGGCACATCGGCACCCACCATCGACACCGCGGAGCCCTTGATTTGCCCTGTGTAGGCATTGGTTTGCACCCCCGCGTTGGCCATGACAACGCCCGACGTTGCCATGGCCCCCAGGGACAGAACCGGCGGCATGCCCTGCACCGGGCCAGCGATGCGGCTGTCCGAGTCCTGCACGAAACCGAACTGTCCGGGGGCGTCGATGGCGGTAGCCGAGACCAGGGCGCCCACTTCGGCCGCACCGACGGCCCCTGGCGAAGTCAGTATGCAAGCGGTGATGAAGGGCAAAGTTGCTGCCGAAAAGTGCGCGGCGCGTCTAGCGGAATGGGGAATAATGGGTGCCTTTCTGCAGCCGACAAGAGCGATGGTGGGCCATCAGTCGGCGCGAATGCCATTGGCCAACAGCACGGGCTTCCAGTACAGCTGCTCAATCGCGATTCGGGCCGACAGGGTTGACGGCGAGCTCGAAGCGGCAGTCATGCCAGCCTGCGCGAAGGCGGCCGACAGTTCGGGACGTGCAATGGCCTGGCGCAGGTCGGCAGCATTGGCTTCGACGACGGCCTTCGGCACCCGACCGGATGCGAAGAAGGCGAACCACTCCTTGATCACGAGTTCGGAATGCCCCAGCTCGACGAAGGACGGGATCTCGGGAAGGTAGGCACTGCGCGCAGGCCCCGAGGTGGCAAGCACGCGCACGCGTCCCGTGGCGTGATGCTGGCTGAGCAGGCCTTCAGGCAGCGCGAGCGCGACGATCTGACCACCCAGCAGATCCGTCACAGCTGGCGGGCCACCGGAATAGGCCACGTGCTGCCAGGCGACACCTTCCTTGCGCAGCAGCATGGCCAGCAGGAGGTGAGGAAGGGTGCCGGTGCCTGGCGAACCGATGTTGGCCTGCGCCGGATGACGGCGCAGCCAGACCATGAAGTCGGCGAGCGTCGTCACTTCCCTGGGTACCGCCGTGCCGACTGCGAGGCCGAGCGGCATCTCGCTGGCCAGAGACACTGGCTGCAGGTCCAGCGCGGGGTCATAGGCCAGCTTGGTGTACAGATACGGATAGACCGTGACGATGGCGCCCTGGGCCAGCAACAATGTCGATCCGTCGGCCGCAGCGCTTTTCAAGGCACCGACACTGATCTGCCCGGCAGCGCCGGGTCGGTTGTCGACCACGGCACGCTGCTCGGCCGTGATCAACAGCTGATCGGCGACGGCGCGGGCGACCAGGTCGGGGATGCTGCCGGCCGGCCCGCTGCACAGGATTCGCATCGGATCGCGCGCCGCATGGGCGAACTCGCCGAATGACAGGGTGGCCAGCGCTGCAAGCCCACCGGCCCCGGCGCGCAAGAAGCGCCGGCGCTCGCTGGCGTGCCTTCGCGCGCACTCGTGTGCGTGATGCATCGAATGGTTCATCTGGCCTCCTCGGGGCGGCGCCCCGCCGTCAACAGCAACTCGTTCGGCCCGGCCCACCCGACGGGCGTGGTGAACGCCAACAGCCGCGCGCGCATCTCGCTCCAGGCCGCCTCGGCAGCAGTGGTGTCGAGCCGACTTAGGATCTGCAGGATCGGGCTCGCCGAGCTGCGAACGAAGGCAAGGTAGTGGTCGACCGTGGGCAGGCGGAACGGCGTATCGAGTGCGGTGGTCGCTACGTCTTGGAACCCGGCCGATCTGAAGAGCGCATCGATATGGCCAGGCCGGCCCAGGCTGAGCAGCCCGCCGGCAAGGAAGGGGTCGCGTGCCGGCAAGCCCGCGTGCTTCAGCGCCGTGGACATGAGCATCGTCAGGCAGGGATTCTTCTCCGGTCTGGAGAACACCATCGTGCACACGCCACCGCCAGGCCGTAGCGCACGATGGATCTCAAGCAGCCCGCGCTGCGGATCGGGAAAGAACATCAGCCCGAGCCTACACACCGCGGCGTCGAAGCAGGCTTCGGGCACGCCCAGGTCTTCGCCGTCGGCGACCCGGGTCTCGACATGGGCGAACCCGGCGCGCTCGGCGTTCTCGCGCGCCATTGCCACGATCACCGGTGACAGGTCGGTGGCGAGCACGTAGCCCCGGGCACCGACATCCTGCGCCAGTGCAAGGGTCTGGTCCCCCGCTCCGGCTGCAACGTCCAGTACACGAGCCCCCGGCCTGACACCGGCCATGCGGAACATGGCGTCAGTCGGCTTGTGTAGCCAGGCGCTGATGTCCGCGGTGTGGGCGTTCCAGCCTGAAGCGGCGGCGTCCCACTGTGCGCGCATACTCGCCTTGAAGGCTTGGGCGCCGTTGCTTGGATCGTTGATCGATGAGTCCATGTCGTCAGCTTAGGCGCCGGGGTCCCGCGGCGTAAGGCGCAGAACTGCAGGAGGGGGCCGCAATGACGCATAGCCCGGACGGCTTCGACTGGGACGATCTGAAGCACCTGCTGGCCGTCGCGCGCCACGGCAGCACGCTGGCCGCCGGCCGTGCGCTCGGGGTCGATCAGTCCACTGTGCAGCGGCGCCTGGTCGAACTGGAGCGGCGCCTCGGCCAGTCGCTGGTGCAGCGCCAGCCGAGCGGCTACCGCCTGACCGAGTTCGGCCAGGAGATGCTGCCCTTTGCCGAGGGCGTCGAGCGCTCGGTGCAGGCGTTCGAGCGACAGCTGCACATGCTCGGCACCGAGACCGCCGGTGTGATCCGCCTGACCTGCCCCGAGCCGATCGTCAATCGCATCATGCAGACCGGGCTGATCGATCGCTTCCATGCCAGGCACCCCGGGCTGCGCGTGCAGTTCGTGATGAGCGACAAGTACGTCGACCTCAGTCAGGGCGATGCAGATGTCGCGCTGCGCTCTGGCGACACTGACGACGACGAACTGGTGGGCCGAAAGATCGGCGACTCCATCTGGGCCATCTACGCAAGCCGCACCTACATCGAGCGTCACGGCCAACCCGAAAGCATCGAGGAGCTCGCAAGACATTCGTTGGTCGGCTTCGACGACACGATGGCCAAGCATCGCATCGCCCAATGGCTGCGCAAGGTCGCGCCGGATGCGCCGATGGCCGCACGCAGCAGCAGCGTTCTCGGCCTGATCTATTCGGTCAAGGCGGGTGTCGGCATCGGGCCGCTGCCGTTGTCACTTGGCGACGCCGAGCCCGACCTCGTCAGGGTGCTCGGGCCGGTGGCCGAGCTGTCGCGGATCTGGCGCCTCCTCACGACGCGTGAACTGCGGCGAACACCGCGGGTGTCCGCGCTGTTCGACTTCATCGTCGAGGAGATCGAGACCCTGCGGCCGATTCTCACAGGATGATCCAACACACCATCGACGTCTGCGAGGGTCCGTGCAAGACCATACTTCATCGTGTTCGACCGGCCGGTCCACCGCATCGAGATCAAGGTTGTGTAGATCCGCCCCCGACCCTTCAGCGACACTCGCTGCCCAGAACTGATCGCCGCGAAGCAGTCGCTCGGCGGCCGGACAGTAGCGCGAGGTCAGCCGGCTTGGGAGCGCCGCCACGCTGCGGGCGGTTGACCCATGAGACGCTTGAAGGCCCGCGCGAATGCGGCCTCGGACTCGTAGCCGACTTCCTGGGCCACTGCAGCAACCTTGGCTCGACCATGCCGCAACAGGCCGGCACCGATCTGCATGCGCCAGTGGGCCAGGTACTGCATCGGCGCCTGCCCGGTCAGTTCGACGAAGCGTTCGTGCAAGGACGAGCGCGACAACCCAACCTGTCGACCCAGTTCCTCGACGCTCCAGTCTTGCGCCGGACGTTCGTGCATCAGCGCGATGGCCGGCCCGACGTGACGGTCGCGCAGCGCGCCCAGCCAGCCGGCTGACCCGGGCGGCAACGAGTCGAGGTAGCGGCGTGCCGCGTCGACGAAGACGAACTCGCTGGCGCGCTCAAGCACCGCATCGCTGCCGGCGCGATGTTCGCGCGACTCGGCGACGGCCTGGTCGAGCAACTGCACCGTCCACGGACCGAGGTCGCCGGCGCGAAGGTGCAGTTGATGGGGCAGGGCATTGATGAGGGGATTGAACGGCTTCATGTCGCAGGCCACGAAGCCACATACCACCACCGTGCTGGCGTCCTCGACGGCGCTGGGCGAGCCAGGTCGCAACACGCCGCGGTGGTAGGCCACGGTGATCGGTTTGGGATCGTCGCGTGTCGTGTAGCGCCAGTCGCTGCGGTCCTCGGTGGCATGCATGCCCGGAGCGCTTGAGAGCACGTGTCCATCCCCGCGGGGGAACATCACAATGTCGCCCGCCGCCAGGCGCACGGGTGCCTGCCCGTCGCAGGCTGCCCAGCCATCGCCCTTGACCAGCAGGTGGTAGGCCAGCACATGTTCCGCACCTGGCATGAGCGCGTCGGCCAGCGTCGCCGAGGCCGGCGTCTCGGCCGCCCAGTCACCATCGAAGTTCACGTAGTAGAAGACCGCGCCGCGCAGCCGCACGCTGCGCAGGACGTCGGACAAAGGGTCGTGGCTCATCGTTCGAAGAGGTGCGCCCGGAGTATCGATCAAGCCGCGCGGATGCGCGGCATAGCCTGGCAATCGCGCGCCGGCATGGACGGACGCACGAGCAAATTTGCCCGACGACGGGTGAAGCGTCAATGGCCTTGCGTTCTGAGAATGACTTCGTCGGCGCCATCCCGCGCAGACGCCCAGTCCTCACCAAGCATGCAAAGGCCAACTTCCATGAACACCGTCATCGACAAACCCGCCCCCGACTTCGCCGCCATCAAGCATCGCCAGCAGGCCACCTGGGCCAGCGGCGACTACGCCGCGATCGGCACGACGCTGCAGATCGTCGGCGAGACCCTCGCCGAAGCCGCCGATGTGCGCGCAGGCGAGGCCGTGCTCGACGTCGCCGCCGGCAACGGCAATGCCTCGCTGGCCGCAGCCCGCCGGCATGCCGTCGTCACGTCCACCGACTATGTGCAGAGCCTGCTCGACAAGGGCCGCGCGCGCGCCCAGGCCGAAGAGCTGCCGGTGCAGTTTCGTCTCGCCGATGCCGAGGCCTTGCCCTTCGGCGACGCCAGCTTCGACGTCGTGCTGTCCACCTTCGGCGTGATGTTCACGCCCGACCACCGCCGCGCAGCCAGCGAGATGCTGCGCGTGCTGCGCCCCGGTGGCCGCCTCGCGATGGCGAACTGGACGCCCGGTGGTTTCGTCGGCCGCCTGTTCAAGGTGATCGGTGCCCACGTCAGCCCGCCCGCCGGAGTGCAGCCGCCGTCGCTGTGGGGCACCGAGCCGCACATAGTCGACCTCTTCGGCCCGTGGGCCGCCCAGATTCGTTGCGAGCGGCGGCATTTCAGTTTCCGCTACCGCTCGGCGGCGCACTGGGTGCAGGTCTTCCGTGACCTCTACGGCCCCACGCACAAGGCCTTCAACGCGCTCGACGCCGTTGGCGCCGCGTCGCTCGAGTGCGCCATCACCGCGCTGCTCGACGAACTCAACACGGCCGGGCCGAGTTCGCTGGTGGTGCCCAGCGAGTACCGCGAAATCGTCATCACCAAGCACTGAAGCCGCCGAACAGGAGCCATCATGAAGACCCTCGATCCGCTGTCCCTCGTCCTGGCGCCGCTGGCAGGCGCCCTGCTCGCATCCCTGGCCCTGGCGGCCCGGGCCGACGTCATCACCGACTGGAACCAGCGCTCGGCGCAAATCGTCAGCGAGGCCCGCATCGGCACGCCGCTGGCCGTGCGGGTGATGGCGCTGGTGCAGACTGCCGCCTACGAGGCCGCGCGCGATGCAACACGCAGCGCGTCCACCAGCCCGCAAGCGGTGGACGCCGCCATTGCAGCCGCCCACCGCACCGCGTTCATCCAACTGCTGCCTGCGCAGCGCTCCGCCATCGACGCCGCTTTCCAGGCGGCACTGGCTGCGATGCCGGACGACGCCGTGCGCACTCAGCAACTCGCCGTCGGCGAACAGGCGGCGCAGCGCGTGCTGGCCGAGCGGTCCACCGACATGCCGCGTGCACCCGACACCTACCGCCCGCACACCGTGCCTGGCGTTTACGTGCCCACGGTGATTCCCGCCGTCACCCAGTGGCCGCAACGCAAGCCCTGGTTGCTGGAACGCGCCGACCAGTTCCGTCCCGGTCCTCCGCCGGCGTTAAGCAGCGACCGCTGGGCACGCGACTTCAATGAGATCAAGGCTCTGGGTGGACGCGACAGCAAGCGGCGCAGCACCGAACAGACCGAGATCGGCCGCTTCTGGGACTACTCGCTGCCGGCGGTCTACCACGGCGTCGTGCGCGCGGTGGCCTTGCAGCCCGGGCGCGACGTGATGGCCAACGCGCGCCTGTTCGCCACCGTGTCGCAGGCGATGGACGACGCACTGATCGCGGTGCTCGATGCCAAGTACGCGCACAACCTGTGGCGCCCGGTCACCGCCATCCGCAACGGCGACATCGACGGCAACGACGCCACCGAACGCGACCCGGCCTGGGTGCCGCTGATCGACACGCCGATGCACCCGGAGTACCCGTGCGCGCACTGCATCCTGGCCGCCACGGTCGGCACGCT
>DASQFA010000520.1:0-4754 GCA_035633375.1 Rubrivivax sp. | reverse complement strand
TCGGCCAATGCCCCCGCGCGTGCCGCGTCCAGGAACAGCAGCCGCGAGCGGCGCGCCAACACGTCTTCGATGCCGCGCGCCATCTCGAAGCGCAGCGCGAAGCGCACCATGGCTTCGCTCAAGGCCCCCTTGCCGGATTCGGCGTCGCGCCACAGCCAGTGGTCGGCGCCGGGCAGGCTGCGCAACAGCGCGGCCTCGCTGCCGTACAAATGCTCGCCCGGCGCCTCGCAGATCGGCCGGCCCGGTGCCGCGCCCAGCAAGGGCAGGCGTGTGGTGACACCGCCGGCGCGGCGCGGCAGCAGGCCACTGGCCATGCAGCGATCGAGCACGTCCTCGGCCATGGCGCGGTAGGTGGTCCACTTTCCACCCGTCACGGTCACCAGCCCCGAACGCCCGACGATGACGGTGTGCTCGCGCGACAGCGCTTTGGTGTTGGCGTTTTCGCCTTCGTCGTCGGGTGGCTTCACCAGCGGGCGCAGGCCGACCCAGACCGAGCGCACATCGGCTCGCGTCGGCGGCTTCGACAGGTAACGGCCGGCCTCGCGCAGGATGAAATCCACCTCCTCGCGGAAGGGCGCGGGCTCACGGTCCAGATCATGGCGCGGCGTGTCGGTGGTGCCGAGGATGGTCTTGCCCAGCCAGGGCACCGCGAACAGCACGCGCCCATCGCCCGTCTTCGGCACCATCAGCGCATGCGTGCCAGGCAGGAAGCTGCGGTCCACGACCAGGTGCACGCCCTGGCTGGGCGCCACCATGGCCGGCTTGGCCGGCGCCTGCGCATCACGGTCCATGTCGCGCACCGCGTCCACCCAGACACCTGCGGCATTGACGACGCAGCGCGCACGCAGGCTGAAGGCCTCGCCGGTCTCGGCATCGCGCGCCTCGATACCGCGCACCCGGCCATCCTCACGCAACAAGCCCGTGGCGGGAAAGTGGTTCAACAGCAGCGCGCCGCGATCGAGCGCCGTGCGCGCCAGCAGCAGCGCCAGCCGTGCATCGTCGAATTGCCCGTCCCAGTACTTCACGCCGCCCACCAGGCCCTGGCTGCGCACCGTGGGCAGCAGCTCCCGGGTGCGCCGCGCCGACAGGATTTCGGTCGGACCCAGGCTCTGGTGGCCGGACAGCACGTCGTACAACTTCAGCCCGGCGCCATAGAACGGCACATCCATGAGCCGGTATCCGGGCACCACGAAAGCCAGGCGTTGCGCCACGTGCGGTGCATTGGCGAGCAGCGTGGTGCGCTCGTGCAGGGCCTCGCGCACCAGGCCGATGTCGCCTTGCGCCATGTAGCGCACGCCACCGTGCACCAGCTTGGTGGAGCGCGAAGAGGTGCCCTCGGCAAAGTCTTCGCTTTCCAGCAGCACCACCGTGAAGCCCCGCGCCACGGCGTCCAGCGCCACACCCAGGCCAGTGGCTCCACCCCCGATGATGGCCATGTCCCATTCGCGTGGCTCACGCAAGCGCGCCAGCAGATGGCCGCGTTCGAAGGTGTCTTGATGCATGGCGGGTACTCAGGCCGTCGCGAAGTTCACGGGCAGGCCCGCAACGTCGACGTTCAATGCCAACACACAACCGGCCCATGGCTGCGCGGCCAGCTCCGCTGCGGGCCGATGCTCGCGCGCGGTGGTGATGTACAGGGTTTTCAGGTCGTGGCCACCGAAGGCCGGCATCGTCGGGCAGCGCACCGGCAGGTGCACCTGGCGCAGCACCTGCCCTTCGGGTGACAGACGCAGCACACGCTGACCGTCGTACATGGCCACCCACAAACAGCCCTCGCGATCCGTGGCTGCACCGTCCGGCCTGCCCAGGTAGTCGTCGCGCGGCTTATCGGGGGCTTCGATGGGAAAGCGCACGAAGCTGCGCCGGCGCGAGAGTTCGCCGCTCTCCGGCTCGAAGTCGAAGGCGCAGAGGATGTTGGTGTACGTATCGGCCCAGTACATGGTGCGGCCGTCGGGGCTCCAGGCCAGCGCGTTGCTGATGGACACGCCATCGAAGCGCTGTGTCAGCCCGTTCGCGGCGAAGCATTGCATCGTGCCCAGCGCCGGCAGGCGTGGTTCGCAGATGCTGCCCACCCAGAAACGCCCCTGCGCATCGCACTTGCCATCGTTGAAGCGCTGTGTCGCGGTGTCGTAGGGTGCGCGTGCCAGCGGCTCGTGCAGCGCGGTTGCCGGGTCGAAACGCCAGATGCCGCTGCGCATCGCCAGCAGCAGGCGGCCGTCGGGCAGCGGCGCCACGGCCGAGGGCTCGTCGGCGAAATCCCAGTGCTTGCGCTGCCCGCTGCGCGGATCGAAGCGCAGCAGCTGCTTGCCGGGGATGTCGCAGTAGTACAGCACCTGCTGCGTCGGGTGCCACATCGGCGATTCGCCCAGCAGGCTGGGCTCGGCGACGGCCACACGCAGGCCGGGATCGGGTGTCCCGGGCTTCATAGCACGTTCACCTCGAGTTGCATCCAGGCCTCGCAGGACTCCCCCGCGCCGACAGCTTTCAGCCCGTGTGCCAGCGGGTCGGCCATGTGAATGGCGTTGGACACGTGGCTCACCGGTTCGACGCAGTAGTAGTCGCGCTGCTGCGGCGTGTACACCACCAGCCGGTCGAGCGAGGACGTCAACTGCAGCGACATCTTTTCGTCGCGGATGCGCGCCGCGCCGCGCCAACCGTCGAAGCAGTGGTCGTAGTCCAGGTGTGACACGTCGCTGTCGATGCCGCCTTGCGCCACCTTGCGCACCGGCAGCTGCGCCGCGTCGCTGTCCCAGCGGCCATCGAGCTCGATGTGCAGCCGGCTGCGCGCGCGTTTCGGAAAGTACGGATGCCAGCCCAGCCCCACGGGCTGGGCGATGTCCGCCAGGTTGTCGAACACCATCTGCACGCGCATGGCCAGCGGCGTGAGCGTGAAGTACTGGCGCGCCTCGAAGGCAAAGGGCCAATCGGCGTCGGGCGCGTGCCGCAAGCGCAGCACCACGTCCACCGCGCTCGACGAAACGATCTCCCAGGGCCGTCGCCAGCCCACGCCGTGCAGCGAGTGCGGGCTGTCGTCGAAGTTCGGCTGGGTGCTGTAGTCCACCCCCTTCCAGCGAAAGCGCCGGTAGGCCAGGCGGTTGGAGTAGGGCACCAGCGGAAATGCGGCCGACTGGCGGGGGGCTGCCAGCTCCTGAGGCTCGGTGCAACGCAGCACCGGCAGGTGACGATGCCAAAGCCCGGCGATGCAGCCTCCGAGCTCGGGGCACAGTGCCAGGCGCAGCGCGCCTGCGTGCAGTTCGAAGTGAGGCTTCAACGAGGCCGTCATGAGGTTCCCGGTGGGTGGAAGAAAGCGGCGGCGCGCTGCCCGGGGCGCTCAGGCGCTGGCATCGGTGCGCGTACCGGTCTGCAGCGAATGCACGTGCGTCTCGGCGCTGGACATGCGCAGCGCGCGCACCGCGGCGAGCGCGCCGCTCATCAACAGCCCCATGTCGGAGGAGATGGCCAGGTAGTCGAAACCCATGGCGCGGTACTGCGTGACCACGTCGGGCGTGCTGCCGATCGTGCCGACGGGTTTGCCCAGCGCCTTGCAGCGCCGCGCCGCATCGCCCATGGCGCGCATCACCGCCGGGTGTGTGAACTGGCCGATATGGCCCATGCTGGCAGAAAGATCGGCCGGGCCGATGAAGAGGGCATCCACGCCGTCGACGGCGGCGATCTGCTCCAGCTGGCTCAGCGCCTGAGGTGTTTCCAGTTGCACGATCACGCCCATGCCGGCATCGGCCGTGGCCAGGTGGTTGGGCACGGTGCCGAACTTCGAGGCCCGGCTCATGCCCGACATGCCGCGCACTCCGTGCGGCGGGTAGCGAGTTGCAGCCACCGCACGACGCGCCTCCTCGGCGTTCTGCACGAAGGGGAACAGCACTGTCGTTGCACCGGCGTCGAGCACGCGCTTGACGATCACGGCATCGTTCCACGGCACACGCACCACGCCCACCATCTTGGTGTTGCCCAGTGCCTGCAGCAGGTGCAGCACGTGCATCATGTCCATTGGCGCATGTTCCATGTCGACCACGCCCCAGTCGAAGCCGGCGTGGCCCATGGCCTCGGCAACGATCGGGCTGGCCGAGCTGATCCAGGCGCCGATGGGCGATTTGTGACCGGCGGCACGCAGCATCTGCCGAAACTCGTTCATGGCGACTCCTTGGGCAAGCTGCAGTTTATCGGCATGTGCAGGGGCTGCGGGGCAGTGCGCGGCGGCGAGCGCGGTGTTCGACGCGATGGCGCGCATGCAAATACGCCTTTGCCGCCTTGGCGTGCTAGAGCTGCGCCTTCAGGTAGTGCGCGCCGGGAATCGGGTTGTAGTAGTAGGGCGCCACTTCCTCGAAGCCCAGCGTGGCATAGAGCTCGCGCGCCGATTCCATCTCGTCCAGCGTATCCAGCAGCATCACCGAATAGCCTGCCGCGGCGGCATGCTCCATCAACGCCTGGGCGAGCAGGCGCCCCAGGCCGAAGCGGCGGAATGCGCGTCGCACGAACAGGCGCTTCATCTCGCAGGCATTGGCATGATCGACTTCGCTGAGGCGGCGCATGGCGACGCAGCCGGCCAGCTCGTCGTCGGCGAAGGCCAGCAGCAGCAGGCCCTCGGGAGCGGCATAGTCGCCCGGCAGGCCCGCCAGCTCGGCGTCGAAGTTCTGGAAGCACAGGTCCACGGCCAGGCTGTCCGCATACTCGCGAAAGATCTCGCGCGTGGCTTGCAGCAACTCGGCGGAGTCGGGCACCACCAGGCGGACGCGCAC
>DASQFA010000519.1:0-1982 GCA_035633375.1 Rubrivivax sp. | reverse complement strand
GCTCGCGCCCGCAGGGCGACATCGTGCCCACGTGTTCACGTCCGCCCCAGGCCCAGCTGGCGATGCGCATCGACCTTTGTCTCCGTGGATCCTGCGCGACCCTGCAAGAAAAGCGGTCGCTGCGGGCCCGTTGGTGTTTTTGAGACTTGTGTCTCAGATCGGGATGGGTGCATCATACGGGCCGACGCCCCGGCAGCACAAGAACAACCACGTCGGCTTTATCCCCGGAATTACCCGCATGGTGCGCATCAAACATCGACTCAGCGCGGCACCCGCGCCGCCCGCGCGCGGCGTCAAGGCGGCGACCTTCCACCTGCTGCTCGATACCGCGATGCAGCTGATTCGCAGTGAGGGGTGCGTGCCGTCGGTGGCCGAGGTGGCGGCGCGCTCGAAGGTGTCGCGCGCCACCGCCTACCGCTATTTCCAGAGCCGCAGCGCCTTGACCACCGCGGTGATCGACAGCTCGCTCGGCCCGGTGCGCAGCTTTTCCGACGACGGCCTGGTAGGGCGTGAGCGCCTGCACCATCTGTTCAAGCAGACCTTCCCGCGCTTCCAGGAGTTCGAGCCGCAATTGCGCGCCGCGGCACAGCTGGCGCTGGAGCAGTGGGCGCTGGAACGTGCCGGCCTGCTGGAGGAGGAGCCGTACCGTCGCGGCCACCGCATCGGCATCCTCGACCACGCGATCGCACCCTTTGCGCAGGACATGCCGCCCGCCGTGCGCGACCGGCTGCACCGCGCGCTGTCCGTCGTCTACGGCATCGAGCCTTACATCGTGCTGAAGGACATCTGGGGCCTTCCCGACCGAGAGGTGGAGCGCATCGCGCTGTGGATGGCCGACGCGCTGGTGGATGCGGCGCTGCGCGATGCCGCGGCAGGCGCGAAGGTGTTGCGCTTGCCCAAGGCGCCGGCTCGCAGGCGCAAGGTCTGAGCCGAACGCACGATGATCCGATAGGCGACGCCGCGTGCTTGCGGCGCACAGCGGATGCTTGATTACTTGCCTGCTGCGCCCGTTGAATTGCAAACGGTGGCGCCCGCTGGCCGCCATTGGGGTGGCCAACTCCGTTCAGAGAATGCTTATTCTCTCCGTTGGCCGCCCCAATGCCGGCCGGGTTCTCGGTGCTTTCGAGGCCGCGCAAATGCAGCGCTCGACACCCGCCTTTGAACCCACTGCGTGGCCCGCAAAGCCGGTGACTTTCGGCAGACCTGAGCAAGCCGCCGCAATCACGCAGCGAGGCTTTTGAGCGGCGATGGTTGACCACGAACCCGGCCGGCAATGGGGTGGCCAACGGCGAGAATAAGAAATTTGGCTGAACGGAGTTGGCCACCCCATTGGCGGCCAGCTGGCGCAAAGGGTTGACGCGAATAGCCGCAATGAGCACGGCCACGAAGGGCCGCTATGCGCCGAAAGCGGCCCATTGACCGACGGCGCATCTTCGATCGCCGAATTCGAACCTGCGTCACGTGCCAGCCGGGTTCACACTACTTTACTCAGCCCGCACGGGTCGGACACGCGTCGGGCGCAGCATCATCGACATTGCCACCACACACCAAGGATCCGTGATGAACTACCTTTCCAGCCCCACCAAGCTTTGCATCGCCGCCGCCACCATGGCCATGGCCGGCGCATTTGCCATCACCGCCGAGGCCGCCCCGGGCGGGCAAGGCATGGGCGGCCAGGGGCAGATGATGGGCATGGGCCAGGGTGGCCCGGCGGGCATGGGCCACGGCGGCATGATGGGCCAGGGCCCGATGATGGGCGGCATGCTGCCGCAGATGCTCGACCGTGTGAATGCCACGCCCGAGCAACGCGCGAAGATCAAGCAGATCACGGACAGCAATGTCGGCGAGATGCGTGCCCAGCGCGAAGCGGGCCGCGCATTGCGCGACCAGGCGATGCTGCTGTTCACGCAGCCCACGGTGGATGCCGACGCCGTCGAGGCACTGCGCCAGAAGCAGGTGGCGATGCACGATGCCGCCAGCAA
>DASQFA010000518.1:0-5968 GCA_035633375.1 Rubrivivax sp. | reverse complement strand
GGCGTAGGCGTCGATCTCGCTGCGGCTGATCTCGGCGCCGCCGGGAATGCGCAGCGCCACCACGCGCCCGTCGGGCTGGGCGGCGGGCGCCGAGAAGACCTTGAACTCGACGTCGTGCATCACATCGGTGAGTTCGGTGAGCTCGAGCTTGACGCGCAGGTCGGGTTTGTCCGATCCGTACAGCCGCATCGCGTCGGCGTACTTCATCACCGGAAACGGCGGCAATTCCACGCCGATGGCGTGCTGGAAGGTGCTGCGGATCATGCCCTCGAACATCGTGCGGATCTCATCCTCGCTGAGGAACGAGGTCTCGATGTCGATCTGCGTGAACTCGGGTTGGCGGTCGGCGCGCAGGTCCTCGTCGCGGAAACACTTGGTGATCTGGTAGTAGCGGTCGAAGCCGGCCACCATCAACAGCTGCTTGAACAGCTGCGGGCTTTGCGGTAGTGCGAAGAACTGCCCGTCGTGCACGCGGCTGGGCACCAGGTAGTCGCGCGCGCCTTCGGGCGTGCTGCGCGTGAGCATCGGCGTTTCGATGTCGATGAAGCCGTTGGCGTCGAGGAACTTGCGTACCTCCATCGCCACGCGGTAGCGCAGCATCAGGTTGCGCTGCATGGTGGGCCTGCGCAGGTCGAGCACGCGGTGCGTCAGGCGCGTGGTTTCGGACAGGTTCTCGTCGTCGATCTGGAAGGGCGGTGAGACGCTCGGGTTCAGCACTTCGAGTTCTTGGCACAGCAGCTCGATCCTGCCGCTGGTGAGCTGCGCGTTCTCGGTGCCCGCAGGGCGGGCACGCACCCGGCCCACCACCTTCAGGCAGTACTCGTTGCGCACGCCCTCGGCGATGGCGAACATGTCGGCGCGATCCGGGTCGCAGACCAGTTGCACCAGGCCTTCGCGGTCGCGCAGGTCGATGAAGATCACGCCGCCATGGTCGCGCCTGCGGTGAGCCCAGCCCATCAAGGTGATCGTCTGGCCCATCAGCGCTTCGCTGACCAGGCCGCAGTAGGTGGTTCTCATGTAGATGCTCCGCTTCAACAATGTCCTTGGCCGCCAACGGCATGCGCCTTGCGATGCATCGCCTTGCGGCACCGCGGTCCCGAGCGCGCATTGCGGCCGAGCGCGCTGCGCTCAGGCGACCGGATTTCGCGCGGCCACGGCGGCTGTGGCCCTGCCGGGTGGCGAGACCACGCCCATCGAGATGATGTACTTCAGCGCCTCATCCACGCTCATGGCGAGCGGCACGACATCGGCGCGCTGCATCATCAGAAAGAAGCCGGAGGTCGGATTGGGCGTGGTCGGCACGTAGACGCTGACAAAGGCCCCCGGCAGGTGCTGCGCCACCTCGCCTCCGGGCTTGCCGGTGACGAAGGCGATGGTCCAGGAGCCTTGGCGCGGGTACTGCACCAGCACGGCTTCGCGGAAGGCGTTTCCGCTGCTGGAGAACAGCGTGTCCGAGACCTGCTTGACCGAGCTGTATACCGATTTCACGATCGGGATGTTGTGCAGCAGTCGGTCCCATTGGCGCAGCCACCACTGACCGAAAATGTTGGTCACAAACACGCCCGTCAGCAGCAGCCCCAGGCCAAGGACCAACACGCCCATACCGGGCACATGGCGCAAGCGCTCGATGCTGTCGTGCGCCGATGCCGGTAACAGCGCCTGGGGCGCCGAAAGCAACCAGGCGAACACGCCGTCCATCACGCCGAGCATCCACGACAGCACCCAGATGGTGATGGCCAGTGGTGTCCATACCAGCAAGCCCGCGAGAAGGTACTTCTTCACGCCGCTCCCGATGTCGGCGGGCTGGGCTTGGCGGCAGGGGGTGCGGCAGGGGCAGTTGAAGGGGCAGCCGCGGGAGCCGTCGCGTCGGCCGGCTTGGTGTCGGCCGGTTTCGTGTCGGCCGGCTTGGAGTCGGGGTTCTCAGCCGCCGCGGGCGCCTTGTCGCCCCGGAAGTCGGTCGCATACCAGCCCGAACCCTTCAGCTGGAATCCGGCAGCGGTGAGCTGTTTGGCGAAGCTCGGCGCGCCGCAAGAGGGGCATACGCTGAGCAAGGGCTCGGACATCTTCTGCAACACGTCCTGCCGGTGTCCGCAGGACTCGCACTTATACGCGTAGATCGGCATGTGGCACCAGGTTTGGCGAAACCGAACATTATAAGTTGGGCCGCCAGCCAGGGCCTATTTGCGCCCGGCCTTGAACGAGGTGAACAGGCGTGTCTGCACACGCCGGACGTCCTGCGGCACCGCGTCCGGAGCGATCAGCTTCTTCATGTCGGCGGCATCGAGGAAGACCGTCGGGTTCTCGGCCACGTCCTTTTGCACGAATTTCTTCGACGCGGCATTCGGGTTGGCATAAAAGACCTTGTTGGTCAACGAGGCATGCACCTCGGGGCGCAGGATGTAGTCGATGAAGAGATGCGCATTCTTCGGATGGGGTGCGTCCTTCGGGATAGCCATCGAATCGAAGAACAGCGTCGCGCCGCTCGGCGGCACGAGCGCTTCGATGTTCTGGCCCGTCTTGCTGTCGATGGCGCGCCGGCGCGCGATATTGATGTCGCCCGAGTAGCCCATCACCACGCACAGCGATCCGTTGGCCAGGTCGTTGATGTACCCGGACGAGGAAAAGCGGGTGATGTTCGGCCGCGCCTCACCCAGCACCTTGGCGGCCGCGTCGTAGTCCTTCGCGTCCCGGCTGTAGGGCGGCTTGCCGGCGTAGGCCATCACCACCGGCATCACCTCAGAGGCCGAATCGAGCACGCTGATGCCACAGGCCTTGAGCCGGCTCGAGTACTTCGGGTCCAGGATCAGCGCCCAAGGGTTGGCCGGCATCGGCAGGTCACCCAGCGCGGCCTTGACCTTGCCGGTGTTGATGCCGACCGTGACAAAGCCCCACAGCCAGTTGACCAGATGCTTGTTGCCCGGGTCGAGCTTGGCCAGTTGCTCCAGCAGCGCAGGATCGAGGTTCTTCCAGTTCGTCAGACGCGAACGATCCAAAGGTTGGTACAGGCCGGCCTCGATCTGCGTCTTCGCGAAATGCGCGCTCGGCACGACGATGTCGTAGCCGGTCTTGCCGGCGATCAGCTTGGCATGCAGGACTTCGTTGTTGTCGTAGTTGTCATAAACGACTTTGATGCCGGTTTCCTTCTCGAAGTTTTTCAAAGTGTCGTCGGCGATGTAGTCCGACCAGTTGTAGATGTTCAACACCTTCGGCTCGCCGGTCGCCGCCGCTCCGCCCTGCGCGAGCACGGCCGAACAGAACACCCCCAGCGAAAGCGCAAGCATGCGTCGCAGAAATCCAGCTTCCACCTTGGCACCTCCCTGCCTCAAGAACGGGTCACTCCAATAAAGGAAAGATGCTAACGCAGCTCGACCGCAGCGGAATTGCGTTCAGCCCAGACTCCGTGTGTACCAGTGCGATATCACGGCGCCCAGCAAGAAGCCGATCGCAACCCAAAGCACCGCCTGGATGAGCTGGTGCGTGCGGCGTTGCCCGGCCAGCAGCGCCGCCAGCGCAGCCGACTCGGTTTGGGCACGCCCCGGCGCCTGCAGGGCCTGGTGCAACAGCCGCGGCAATTCGGGAAGCAACTGCGCATAACGCGGCGCTTCGTTCTTCAGGCGGTCGACCAGGCCCTGCCAGCCGACCTGCTGGTTCATCCAGCGTTCCAGGAAGGGCTTGGCCGTGCTCCACAGGTCGAGTTCGGGGTCGAGCTCGCGGCCCAGGCCTTCGATGTTGAGCAGCGTCTTCTGCAGCAGCACCAGTTGGGGCTGGATCTCCACATTGAAGCGGCGCGAGGTCTGGAACAGCCGCATCAGCACCTGGCCCAGCGAAATGTCCTTCAGCGGGCGGTCGAAGTGCGGCTCGCACACCGCGCGGATGGCGTTTTCGAGCGCATCGACGCGCGTCGACGGCGGCACCCAACCCGATTCGACATGCAATTCGGCCACGCGCTTGTAGTCGCGCCGGAAGAAGGCGATGAAGTTCTGCGCCAGGTACTCCTTGTCCCACTCGGTGAGCGTGCCGATGATGCCGAAATCGAGCGCGATGTAGTGGCCGAAGGTCGCCGGCGCGGTGCTCACCTGGATGTTGCCGGGGTGCATGTCGGCGTGGAAATAGCCGTCGCGGAAAACCTGGGTGAAGAAGATCGTGACGCCGTCGCGGGCCAGCTTCTGCAGGTCCACGCCAGCATCGCGCAGGCGCTGCGTCTGGCTGATCGGGATGCCGTACATGCGCTCCATGACGATCACGCCGCTGGTGCAGAAGTCCCAGATCATTTCCGGCACCATGACCAGGTTCAGTCCCTGCATGTTGCGCCGCAGTTGTGCCGCGTTGGCGGCCTCGCGCACCAGATCGAGCTCGTCGTGCAGGTAGATGTCGAACTCGGCCACCACCTCGCGCGGCTTGAGCCGCTTGCCGTCGCTGCTGAGCCGCTCGACCCAGCGTGCCAGCGTGTGCAGCAGCGTCAGGTCGTCGTCGATGACCGCCAGCATGCCCGGGCGCAGCACCTTCACCGCAACTTCCCGGCCGCCCTTCAGCGTGGCGAAATGCACCTGCGCGATCGACGCGCTGGCCACGGGTTCGGTCTCGAAGCTGGCGAACAGCTCGTCGATGCGCCGGCCGAAGGCCTTTTCCACTAGCGCCGCAGCCTGGGCCGCTGGAAAGGGCGGCACACGGTCCTGCAGCCTGGCCAGCTCGTCGGCCACGTCCAGCGGCAGCAGGTCGCGCCGCGTGGACAGCACCTGGCCGAACTTGACGAAGATCGGCCCGAGCCGCTCTAGCGCCAGGCGCAGGCGCACACCGCGCGGTTGGTCGAAGCGCCGGCCGAGTGTGAGCGTCCACGACAGCGCACGCACCCAGCGCTGGCGAAAGCCGGACATCGCCAGCTCGTCGAGCCCGAAGCGCAGCATGGTGAACACGATGAACACCAGCCGCAGGAACCGCCTCATGACGGCGGCTGCCGCACACGCTGAGTCAAACCGGATGCACCTTGCAGGGCCGCGCGCAGGCCGCGCGCCAAAGCCGAACCCAGGCGATGCAGCGGGTAGGCCAGCGTCGGGCCGAACAGCCGGTCCATGTCGGCCGCCACGTCCCAGCGCAGGTTCTGCAGCAGCCAGTTCACGTCGGCCGCCAGGTGCGCGTCGCCGTCGATCTCCACCGCCGGCATGTCGCCCGCCATCGCTCGGGCCATCAGCAGCAGCGGGTTGGACGCGTCGACGCGCACGCAAAGGTCGGCATCTGCAGGCGCCTGCTCTGCGCCGCACCACTCGAGCATGCCCGCCGGCGTGACCTTGAAGGTCAGCACCGGCGGGGCAGGCAAGAGTGCCGGCCAGCCTTGCATCTGCAGTTGCACGGTGCGCTGGGCATGCACCTGCAGGCGCTGCGTGGCGGCGGGTTCGGCGCCGAGAACGTGGTTCACGACGAGCACGACCCGCTCCATCAGGGCGGGCGTGAGCATGGTATTCAGACTGTGCAGCATTGCCCGATTGTAGGGACCGGATTCGCCATGCGGCCGCGGCTGCGGGCGGAGGCGCACACGGGCAAGTTATGCTTCGCTGCGCGCTGGTGTCGAGTTCGAATCCGAGCCACGGCCGCAACCCGAGCGGCGACGTGGCGGCCCTGCAAGGCGAGCCGGCCGCGTCGGCAGCACAATGCAGGTCGGCGTCGGCGGTGGGCGCACGGCCGCGAGCCTTGCAAGCCCGGCGCCTGGCTGAATGTCGCGCCACCTCGCCAGCCCCACACGCAACCGATGGCCCCGAGACAGCCCAAACGATTCGCCCCACGACCCCATCAAATGCGAAACCGCGCCACTGCGACGATGCCCTGTGCGGCAGGCACCCCGAACTGGCTGCCGATGCGATCGGTTCCGACCCTCACCGGCCCGCTGTCGTGCGCTGCAGGGTCGCCGCGATGGCCAGGCCAGGCGGCTTGGCCTGGCCGTAGCGCGCCGGCGGCTGAAGCGCCATGAAAGGCC
>DASQFA010000517.1:0-1987 GCA_035633375.1 Rubrivivax sp. | reverse complement strand
GGAGCCCTGCGGTTCCCCACCTTCATCGGTACTATGGGTTCGTAAGACTGCTCGTCTGCCCGTAGCTGTTGCCTCCGGTCTCCCTTGGCAACAGGTTTCTGCTCGGCGAGGGTTTGTTCGCTTCCCGTGGGGATTTCCCTCATCCCCGGGGACCTGGTCGTGTTGGGGTTGGGCCAGACCGACGCCCAAGATGCGGCAGAGACAGGGAGCTCTCCTAGGTTCACGGGAAATCCCTTTGGAAGCATGCCCCGGACTGGCGACTCCGGCGACCCCGAGCCAGCCTCGCATTGGCGGCTGTTCGGTTGCTGCCTTCCGCTTCCACAAGAGCGTCGGCTGTCGCAATGTTGCCCGATTTCGGAGCTGAATTCTCACGGCCTGCTTCCTCGCTGTGTACGCTTCGCACCCGCCAGTCACCCGGCGAATGGCAACACTCGCTACCGGCCCACCCGCTACGGCTTTGACCGGGCTGGACTTGCACCAGCTGGATTTCAGTAAGAGGTTTTGCTAGCTCATCGCAGTTCCCCCTCTTCCGCGCTTTCCTAGCGCGATGTGGATCAGGCTCATGTAGATGTCGCCGACCTGCGCACCGCGCACCGTCTTGTAGAACAGGGACCCCTTGCGATGCAATATCGCGCGCTTCAGGATCTGCTCGCACAGGTTGTTGTCCAGCGGGGCGCCGGCCTCGCGCAGGAACAGCGTGAGCTCGTCCCAGTGCCGGATCAGATAGCGCAGCGCCTTGCCCAGGCCGGAATTGGGTTCGACCAGGCGCTTGTCGAACTGCTCGGCCATCCAGCGCGCAAGTTCGTCCATGACCGGTTGGCTGTGCTGCTGATGGAACGACAGGCGCTGCTCGGCTGACAACCCGTCCGTGCGACACGTCGCGTCATGCTTGTAGACCTCGGCCAGGGCCTCGATGACGTGGCGGGCGGCCTCGGGGAACTGTTCGGCGACATCGGCCACCTGGCGCCGCCCGTGGGTCAGGCAGTTCGCCAGGACGGTCTTGAATTCCCCGGCGACGTTGGCGGCCAGCGCGTCGCACATCTGTATCGCCGGTGCCAGCTCCTGGGCCCGGTGCGCGAGCACACGTTCCATGTTCTTGCCCGCGTGGGCGTGGCCGGTGAAGAACAGCACCACCTTGCGCTGCCCGTTGGCGTTGTCCGGCAGGACGGCCACGATGCCCGAGGTGTTGATCGCCTTGGCCGCGGGCTTGACGCCGCCGGCCTCGGCGCGCTCGCGCTCGCGCATCAGGCTGAGCACCTTCATCGGCGTGTCGTCGCTGTGCAGCAGCGGCGCCTGGGCGGCCTGGCGGATCAGCTCCTCGAACACCGCGCGCGGTGACGGCGCGGCCTTGGAGACGATGTCCCACTGGGTCGCATCGGGCAGCGGGATGTAGAGCGACGCCTGAAGCCCTTCGAGGCGGAAGTTCGGCAGGCCGTGGCCGTACCGCAGCAGGGCGATCATGCTCGCGCTGCTCGAGTCGTACTTGGGGCAAGAGGCCACCGCCGCAGGCAAGGGGGCGGTGAAGACGGTGTCGCACAGCCGGCAGCGCAGCCGCTGCAGCTTGTACACCGTGGCGCCCAGCGGCGCCTGACCCACCACCTTGACGATGGACCTGGGGGGCGAGTCGTAGACGCGGCCCTTGTCGCACTGCGGGCAGCGGTCGCCCGGCTCCAGGTCGGGGTGATCGCACTCGACGATGGGGGCGCCGCTGTAGGCCTGCGCGGCGTTGCGCCCGTGCCCGGGAAGGCGCGGCTTGGGTACCGGCACCACCACTTGCGCAACCTCGGCCCCCGCCCCGGCGGCGTCCTGCCCGTGCGCGTCTTGTGCCACGACGTGTTCGAGCACATTGCGCTTGTGCTCGGTGCGGTGGCCGAACAGCATGCGCTGGAAGCGCTTGATCGAGGTCTTCGCGTTCTGCAGCTTGAGCATCACGTAGACGAAGGTGGCCAGCACCCCCTCGAGCAACCGGTATTGCTGGTCCGACAGC
>DASQFA010000516.1:0-4350 GCA_035633375.1 Rubrivivax sp. | reverse complement strand
ACTTCTTCAGGCACCACGGCAGGTGCACGTACAGCGACAGCGGCGGCAGTGCCGGCAGCCGTAGCGTGCCTGGGCGCAGGTAGTGGTCCACGCCGCGTGCCGCGCCCGAAGCCGCCTCGAGCGGCCGCCGCGCAACCGGCTCTGCCGGGCCGCTGGCGCTGCGTGGGGGAATCACAGACACCAGGCCTCGTGCATCAGCTGCAACATCTGCCGGCATGCCAGCGAGCGGTGGCTGTGCAGGTTCTTCAGCGTGCCCGGCAGTTCGGCCACGCTGGCGCCCAGCGCCGGGATGAACATCAGCGGGTCATAACCGAAGCCGCCTGCGCCGCGTGCATCGCGCAGAATCTCGCCCTGCCAGCGACCCGTGGCGATCAGCGGCTGTGGGTCGTCGGCCGAGCGCAGTGCCACCAGCGTGCACACGAAGCTGGCGCGCCGGTCGGCGGCGTCGCCCAGGCGCTGCAGCAGCAGGCGGTTGTTGGCGGCGTCCTGCAGCTTGCGTTGCGCCTCGCGCCCGGCGTCGGGCAGCCGCAGGTCCGCAAAGTGCGCCGAGATCACACCGGGTGCGCCGCCGAGCGCGTCCACGCAAAGCCCCGAGTCGTCGGCCAGGGCGGCGGCGCCAGTGGCGCGGGCCGCGTGGCGCGCCTTGGCCAGCGCGTTCTCGACAAACGTGGGATGGGGCTCCTCGGCTTCGGCCAGGCCCAGGCTGGGTTGGGCCACCAGCTCGACCGGCAACGCAGCAAACAAGGCGCGCAGTTCGCTCAACTTGCCGGCGTTGTTCGACGCCAGCACCAGGCGCAGCCGCGCAGGGGCTCGAGTCACGAGCCGGGTCAATCCGGCAGCGCGGCCCGCAGCGCCGCCTGCTGCGCGGCCACCAGCTGGCCGATGCCCTGGCCGGCCAGCGCCAGCAAGGCCTCCATCTCGGCGCGCGAAAAGGGCACGCCTTCGGCCGTGCCCTGCACCTCGACAAAGCCACCGCTTCCGGTCATGACCACGTTCATGTCGGTGTCGCAGGCCGAGTCCTCGGTGTACTCCAGGTCGAGCAACGGCGTGCCCTGCACGATGCCCACCGACACGGCAGCCACCGCATCGCGGATCGGCGAGGCATCGATGCGCCCCTGCCGCAGCAGCCAGCTGACGGCGTCGTGCGCCGCGACATAGGCGCCGGTGATGGCCGCGGTGCGCGTGCCGCCATCGGCCTGCAGCACGTCGCAGTCGAGGTGGATCGTGCGCTCGCCGAGAAGCCGAAGGTCGAACACGCTGCGCATCGAGCGGCCGATCAGGCGCTGGATCTCCTGCGTGCGCCCGCTTTGCTTGCCGCGCGCGGCCTCGCGGTCGCCGCGCGTGTGCGTGGCGCGCGGCAGCATGCCGTATTCGGCCGTGACCCAGCCCTCGCCGCTGCCACGCTTGTGCGGCGGCACCCGCTCTTCCACCGACGCGGTGCACAGCACCTTGGTGTGGCCGAAGGCGACCAGCACCGAGCCCTCGGCATGCACGGTGTAGCGGCGCGTCAGCGTGACCCTGCGCAGCGCGTCCGCGCCGCGGCCATCGGCGCGTTGAAAACTCGTCATCGGATTCCTAGTTCTTGCGTTGCGAAGAACGCTGGATGGCTTCGTTGATCTCGCGGATCGAACGTTCGATCTCGGCATCGTCGAGCTCGTCGGGCGGTGCGTCGCCCAGCATGCTGGCCTGGATGGTGGAGGCAAACTCCCGCTCGCCCAGGTTCTGCGTGGACACGCCGCTTTGCGTGTCGCCGTCTTCCGCCGCTTCCCACTCGACACACAGCACGGTCACGTTGTCGCTCTTCGGCCCGGCGCTGCGCAAGGCCATCTCCACCAGTTCGGGCACCGCGTCCGACAAGGGCTGGCGCGCCATCTGCTCGCAGATGGCCGCATCGCTGAGCGCACCCCACAGGCCGTCGCTGCACAGCAGCACGCGGTCGCCCGGCAGCAAACGCAGCGGCCCGGTGGCGTCGACCACCGGCTTGCCCGGGCTGCCCAGGCAGGTGAACAACACGTTGCGGTTGACGCTTGTGGCAATCGGCACCACCTGTGTCATGGTCTGCTGCAGCTCGGTGTAGGAATGGTCGCGCGTGCGCGCGATGAGCTTGTTGCCGCGCACCAGGTACAGCCGCGAATCACCACAATGCGCCCAGTACGCGGCGTTGCCCTGCAGCACACAGGCAATGATGGTGGTGCGCGGCGTGTCGATGAGCGCGCGCTCGGTGGCATACCGCAACAACTGGTGATGCCCGGCGACGATGGCTTCATGCAGGAAACGCAAGGGATCCTTCAGGTCGGGCTTGGCCTCGCGCTGGAAGCGCGCCGCCAGGGTCTGCAGCGCAAGCTGCGAGGCGACCTCGCCTTCGGGGTGCCCGCCCATGCCGTCGGCCAGCGCGAACAGGCCGCAATCGCGCGTGTAGCAGTAGCCCATGCGGTCTTCGTTCTTTTCGCGCCCGCCCTTGCGGCTGACCTGATAGACCACGAACCTCATGGGCGCTCGATAGCTGACGCGCGGCCACCGCGGAGCCGGCTCCGCCGGGCCGCTGGTGGCGCCCCCTCGAGGGGGAGCGCCGCAGGCGCTTCGGGGGTGGGCACGTTCACGCCTTGGCCCCTGTCTTCAGGCTCTCGAGCTGCAGCTTCAGGCGTTCGCTGAAACTGAGCTTGGTGTAGCGCCGCTCGGTCTCGCGGGCCAGTTCCTTCTGCAGCGCGAACACACTCTGCGGGCGCGACAACGGGTCGAGCGACATGCACCATTCGGTGACTTCGATGAGATTGTCGCTGTAGACATTGCGCAGCCTGGACAGCGACAGCGCCAGACGGTCCTTCTCCAGCCGCTGCGGCGCATCGTTCGGCGGGTAGCCCTGCATGCCGGCATAGATGCACGCACCAATCGCATAGATGTCGGTCCACGGCCCCAGCGTGCCGTCGCGCCGGTACATCTCGGGCGCCGCAAATCCTGGCGTGTACATCGGGCGGATGAAGTTGCCTTCCTTGCTGAGCACTTCGCGCGCCGCGCCGAAGTCGAGCATCACCGCCTTGTTCTCGTTGGTCACGAAGATGTTTGCCGGCTTGATGTCCAGGTGCAGCATCTTGTGCTGGTGCACGATGCGCAAGCCGCGCAGGATCTCGTCGAAGAGCGAGCGGATCGAGGACTCGCGGAACACCTTGTCGCGCTTCAAGTCGCGCGCGGTGATGATGAAATCCTGCAGCGTGTCGCCCTGCAGGTAGTTCATCACCATGTAGACGGTTTCGTTCTCGCGGAAGAAGTTAAGCACCGAGACCACGCTCGGGTGGGAGATCTGCGCGAGCGAGCGGCCTTCTTCGAAAAAGCTCTTCAGCCCCAGCCGGTACAGCGGCTGCTTGTCGGGCTTGACACGCGGCGTCAGTTCGCCTGCGGAGCGCTCGGCCAGCGAGGCCGGCAGGTACTCCTTCAGCGCCACCAGGTGCTGCTTGTCGTCTTCGGCAAGATAGACCACGCCGAAGCCGCCGGCGGCCAGCTTCTTGACGATCTGGTAGCCGCCCACCACCGTGCCCGACGGCAACGGAGCGGGCTTGGGCTTTGACATAATTGCGAGTTTTGCAAAGGCTTGGCGTCAATGGCAGTTTACAGCATGACCGGTTACGCCAATGCCGCCACTGGCGGCGGGCAGCCCGAGGGCGGTGGCACTTCACGCAGCGCCGTGAGCATCGAGCTGCGCTCGGTGAATGGCCGTTTCCTCGATTTGGCGCTGCGCCTGCCCGACGAACTGCGCTCGCTGGAGCCGGCGCTGCGCGATCTGCTCGGCGCCGCCTTCCGCCGAGGCAAGATCGAGCTGCGCTTGTCGACCTCGCGCGACGCCGATCCGGCCTGGCCGAACGCCACGCCGGAACAGCTCAACCGCCTGAGCCGGCTCGAGGGCATGGTGCAGGGCTGGCTGAGCGAAGCCCGTGCGCTGTCGGTCAACGAAGCACTGCTATGGTGCCGCGGCAGCGCCAGCGGCGAACGCCTGGACGAGGCCGCACTGCAGGCGGCACGCGAATGCATCCAGGGCCTGCGCGAGGCCCGCGCGCGTGAAGGCGCGCGCCTGGTCGAGGTGCTGATGGAAAAGTTGCAACGCCTGCGCGAGCTGGCCGCCGCTGCCGAACCGATGGTTCCGGCGGTGGTGCAGCGCCAGCAACAGCGCTTCGTGGAGCGATGGAACGAAGCCCTGGCCGCCGCCGGTGGCGCACAGGGCCTCGACGCCGACAGCATCAAGGATCGTGCGCTGAACGAGGCCGCGTCCTATGCCATGCGCATCGACGTGGCCGAAGAGCTGGCCCGCCTGCGCGCCCATCTCGACGAGATCGAGCGCTTGCTGAAAGCTGGCGGTGA
>DASQFA010000515.1:0-2003 GCA_035633375.1 Rubrivivax sp. | reverse complement strand
CCCATGAACTGGCTGAAGTCCGGGCCGGGGAAACGCTGGCGGATGACCGGGCTCATGTAGTGTCCCAGGCCGGCTTCCTTGTAGACCTTGGGCAGCACGGCCATCGGCACGCGCGACATGCTTTCCACACCGGCGGCGATGACGCAGTCCATCGTGCCCGACATCACCGCCTGCGCGGCGAAGTGAATCGCCTGCTGCGACGAGCCGCACTGCCGGTCGATGGTCACGCCCGGCACGCTCATCGGCAGCTTGGACGCCAGCGCCGCCATGCGGCCGATGCACCCCGACTGCTGGCCGGCCTGCAGCACGCAGCCCATGATCACGTCGTCCACCAACGCGGGGTCGGCAGCGCTGCGTTCGATCAGCCCGTCGATCACCTGCGCGGCCAGGTCCACCGGATGCCAGCCCGAGACGCGGCCCCCACGCTTGCCCCCGGCGGTGCGCGCGGCGGCGACGATATAAGCTTCAGCCATGGTGCGTTTCCTTTGCAGTGGGGCCCGGCGTTTTCGGGCACAGAATATGAAGGTGCAGCATAGCGCGTCGCGCCCATCCATGAACAGTCGCGCAAGTGACAACCACCCATAGAGGCAACCCGATGAGACTCTCCAGCGACATCTCGGCCGTCATCACCGGCGGCGCTTCCGGCCTGGGGGCCGCCACCGCGCGGCGCCTGGCCAGCCATGGCGTGAAGGTCGCTCTCTTCGACCTGAACGAGAGGGCCGGCGAGGCCCTGGCCAAGGAACTGGGCGGCGTGTTCTGCAAGGTCGACGTGACCCACGAAGAGCAGGTCGATGCCGGCTTCGCCAAGGCGCGCGCCACGATCGGCCAGGAGCGTGTGCTCGTCAACTGCGCCGGCACCGGCAATGCCATCAAGACCGCCAGCCGCGACAAGACCACTGGCGAGATCAAGTCCTTCCCCACCGCCAACTTCGACCGCATCATCCAGATCAACCTGGTCGGCACCTTTCGCTGCATTGCCAAGAGTGCCGCCGGCATGATGACGCTCCCCGCCCTGGAGCACGGCGAGCGCGGCGCCATCGTCAACACCGCGTCGGTGGCGGCACAGGACGGCCAGATCGGCCAGGCCTCGTACTCCGCCTCCAAGGCCGGCATCGTCGGCATGACGCTGCCGATCGCGCGCGACCTGATGGGCGAAGGCATCCGCGTCAACACCATCCTGCCGGGCATCTTCGAAACCCCGCTGCTGGCCGGCCTGCCCGACAACGTAAAGGGCGCGCTGGCCGCGTCGGTGCCCTTCCCCAAGCGCCTGGGCCAACCCGACGAGTACGCGGCGCTGGCCGAGTTCATGCTGACCACCGGCTACATGAACGGCGAATCGGTGCGCATCGACGGCGCCATCCGCATGGCCCCCCGATGAGCGCCGGCGCCGCCCCCGTGGCCAACCCCGACGCCGGGCTTGCGGTCGAGCGTGACCGGCTGCCCAAGCCGACCTTGGTGTATCCCTTTGCGGCACCGCCCGAAGCCGGCACGGTGCTGCAAGTGGCCCCGGGCGTGTTGTGGATGCGCATGCCGTTGCCGATGATGCTGAACCACATCAACATCTGGGCCATCGAAGACGGCGATGGCTGGGCCGTGGTGGACACCGGCATGCGCACCGATGAAACGCTGGCCGCCTGGCGCAAGCTGTTCGCCAGCGCCACCGACGGCAAACGCCTGAGCCGCATCTTCGTCACCCACATGCACCCTGACCATGTGGGCATGGCGGGCTGGCTGACGCGCAAGTTCGACGCGCGGCTGTGGATGACGCGGCTGGAATACCTGAACTGCCGCGTGCTCACCGCCGACACCGGCCGCGAGGCGCCGCACGACGGCGTGCTCTTCTACCAACGCGCCGGCTGGAGCGATGCCGCGATCGAGAACTACCGCGCGCGCTTCGGCAACTTCGGCAAGCGCATCCACGCCCTGCCCGACAGCTACCGGCGCATCAGCGACGGCGAGGTGCTGCGCATCGGCGCGCACGACTGGCGCGTCATCGTCGGCAC
>DASQFA010000514.1:0-2370 GCA_035633375.1 Rubrivivax sp. | reverse complement strand
GCCGACCAGTTCAAGAGCCTGAAAGGCAGCCACGGCCCGGCCTGCTGCGACGCGCTGCTGCGCGACATGACGCGGCTGGTGACGCAGTCGCTGCGCCAGCCGGATCTGCTGGCGCGCTACGGCGCCGAGGCGCTGATCGTGTATCTGCCCAATACCGACCCGATCGGCGCGCTGGACGTGGCCGAACGCATGCGCGAGCGCATCGCCGGCCACACGCTGCGCTGGCAGAACGGCGGCGTCAGCAGCACGGTGAGCATCGGCGTGGCCTCGGTCGGGGCGACCCACGTCACGCTGGACGCGCTGGTGCAGGACACCTTGGGTGCGCTGCAGGTGGCCAAGGAGTCCGGCCGCAATTGCGTGCGCGCCGCGCCGATCCAGCCGCGCGCCACGCCCACCCGGCCGCCGTCGGCAGCCTCGGGGATGCGCGACAAGCGGCCATAGTCCTGTGCCCGGGTCTGAGCCCGGGCCGGGCTCAGTTGCCGAGCCGCAGCCGGCCGGCATAACCGGTCATCTCCAGGTAACCCGTGCCGATGCGCCGCTGCTGCGCGTCGCGCAGTTCGCTCAAGCCTTCCCAGTACACCGTGCCCGTGCTGGCACGGCTGTCCAGCTCTTGCGCATCGAACAGGGCGCGCACCTCGAAGCGCCCGGCGGGTGTGTCGATCTGCCATTGCAGCGGATAGCGCGCACCCGAGGCCGGGCTCGACCAGATGCGTCCGGGCGTGAAGCGCACGCTGTCGGCGGCAAAGACTTGCAGCGCGCCCGCAGCGCTGCGATGGCTGCCGCCGGCCCACAGGCTGCTGCCGTCGGCGCGGCGCAGGCGAAAGGCGGTGAGCGCCGCGCCGTCGTCGAGGTTCATGCCGATCCAGTCCCAGCCCACGGCGTCGGGGTGCATCAGCTGCTCGCTCCATTCATGGTCGAGCCAGGCGCGGCCGTCGACGTCGCTGCGCGCCGTGCCGCGCGTCAGCACACCGCGCACCGCCAGCTGCGGCTCGCTCAGGTAGTGGCTGGCCTGGGCTTCGTCGGGCCCCTTGCGGGAGAAGCCGGCATCACCCTGCAGCAGCACCGGCTGCGTGGCGCGCAACTCCAGCTCGAGCCAGAAGTCCTGCGCCTGCGCACCGGCCATCGAGCCGAAGCGCGCGGCATACAGGCTGCGCCCGTCGACATCGCGTCGCTGCAGCGACCAATCGCCCAGACGCACATCGGTGTCGCGTGTGGAGGCCCGCGCCAGTGCCTGGGTTTCATCGCCCGACCAGCGCGCGATGCGTTGCTGGTGCAGGTGCTGCTTGCGCCCCAGATCGCTGAGCGCGGCATGCGCAAACAGCAGATGCCGCGCCGCGAAACGGCTGTCCAGGGCCTCGGCCAGGCCGGTGCGGCTGCGGAAGAAGGTGATCTGGAAGCCGAAGCGCTGCAGGTCGGCCGATTGCAGCTCGCCGGTGACGTACCACCACTCGATGGCCGCACCCAGGTGGGCGCCGTGGTCGCGCGGGAACTGCAACTCGCGGCCGCGGCGCACGCGTTCGTCGGCGGCGGCCTGCGCGCTGCGGGTGCCGAGTGCGCCGCGTGCGCCGAGTACGGCGCCGCCCAGCGCAGCAGCCAGTAGCAGTTCGCGCCGGCGCGGGCCGAGCCTCACCAGTCTTCCTTCACCGACAGCAGCGCGGCGCTCGACGCGGCGGCGCGCGCGCTGTAGGCGCTGGTGCCGATGCCGGCCAGCAGCACGGCCACGCACAGCGCGATCAGTTCCGGCCAGGGCAGCACCAGCTGCATCGTCCAATGAAAGCTCTGCGGGTTGACGACGTGCACCAGCACCACGCTCACCGCCAGCCCGAGCAGCAGCCCGATGAGCGCGCCGGCGGCGAGCCAGGCCGCGCCTTCGCCGGCGACCACGCCGATGATCTGCGCGCGCGTCAAGCCCAGGTGCGAAAGCAGGCCGAACTCCTTGCGCCGCGCCAGCACCTGGGCCGACAGGCTGGCGGCGATGCCCACCAGGCCGATGGTGATGGCCACCGCCTGCAGGTAGTAGGTAACGGCGAAGCTGCGGTCGAAGATGGCCAGCGACAACTTGCGCAACTCGGGTGTGGCGGCAAACTCCAGCAGCCCGGTGTCGCCGCCGAGCGTGCGCAGGCGCTGCTGCACTTGGGCCGGGTCCGCACCCGGCGCGAACCACAGCGCCAGGTCGTTGATGCGGGCATCGCCGGTCAGCGTGCGGTAGGCCTGCGCATCGATGGCGATGGCGCCGAACTGCCGTGCATAGTCGCGCCAGACGCCCAGCACGCGCACTTCGCTGCTGGCGCCGGGGTCGCGCCCGATGGGCAACTGCATCGTCTGCCCGGGGCCTTTGTCGTACAGCGAGGCCGCGGCCTCGCTCAAGAA
>DASQFA010000513.1:0-7395 GCA_035633375.1 Rubrivivax sp. | reverse complement strand
AGCAGCCCGCGCCCAGCGGCCAGCGCGCCGATACGGCGCCGGGCAGTTCGTCCATGAGGCGTTGCACGAGCGTCTGCGGCACGCCCTGGGGCCGCGCGGTGGCGAGCCAGGCGCGCAGCAGGTTGGCGCGGCGCGCGGCCGACAGCGCCAGCCAGCTGGATTTCTTCAGCCGGCCCTCGGGCGTACACGCGTGCTGCATGTCCAGGCCCGCCAGCTCGGCCAGGCAGGCGGCTGCTTCCTGGGCACGCCCTGCGCTAGCGCACAGGCTGGTTTCGGCCTGCTCGAACGCCGCGGTCAGATGGGGCCAGACCCGATGCCGCAGCCGGTTGCGTGCCAGCCGGGTGTCGGCGTTGCTAACGTCTTCGACGAAGCCCAGGCGATGGCGATGCAAGTAGGCTTCGATGGCCTCGCGCGGCTGGTCCAGCCAGGGTCTTGCCCAGGTGATGCCATTGCGCCGCGCCTCGCGTGGCATCGCCGACAGTCCGGCCGCTCCGGCGCCGCGCAGCGCCTGCAGCACGAACGTCTCGGCCTGATCGCGTCGATGATGGGCCAGCAACACCACGCCGACGCCCAGGCGTTGTGCCATGTCGGACAGCGCCGCATAGCGCTCGCGCCGCGCCCAGGCTTCGGTGCTCTCGCCCGCCGCCGCAGCGCCCTGCAAGCGCCGCCATTGCAGGCTGACCGGAAGGCCGCGTGCCGCCCAGCGCCGCGCCTGACGCTGCAGGTGCACCACCCATGCGTCGGCCTGGCGCTGCAGACCATGGTGCACGTGCAGTGCGATGACGTCCAGCCCGCCCGTGGCGGCCGCAAGGCGCGCCGTCGCGTGCCACAGTGCGGTGGAGTCGCGGCCACCGCTGACGGCCACTGCAATGCATTGGCGCTTCACGACCCCGCGCGCGGGTCCGCACCGCGCCGGCACCGGACTGTCGGGTCGCGCCAGTGCGTGCGCCGGCACGCCCGCGCGTCCACGCTCAGCGATCCTTGGTGTCGTTGAAGCGGCCGTAGGACTGCAGCCGCTCATAGCGACGTTGCAGCAGTTCCTTCGGCTTCAGGTCGAGTACCTGTCGCAAGGCATCGTTCAACGCGCGCTTAAGGCTCACCGCCATCTGCTTGGTATCGCGATGCGCGCCGCCGACCGGCTCGCTGACGATCTTGTCGATGACGCCCAGGGCCTTCAGCCGGTGCGCCGTGATGCCCAGCGCCTCGGCGGCGTCGGAGGCGCGCTCGGCGGTCTTCCACAGGATCGAGGCACAGCCTTCGGGCGAGATCACCGAGTACACCGAATACTGCAGCATCAGCACCTGATCGGCCACGCTGATGGCCAGTGCGCCGCCCGAGCCGCCCTCGCCGATGATGGTGGTGATGATCGGCACCTCGAGCTGTGCCATCTCGAAGATGTTGCGCCCGATGGCTTCGGACTGGCCACGCTCCTCGGCGCCGATGCCCGGGTAGGCGCCGGGCGTATCGACGAAGGTGAACACAGGCAGGGCGAATTTCTCCGCCAGCTTCATCAGCCGCAGCGCCTTGCGGTAGCCTTCCGGCCGGGCCATGCCGAAGTTGCGCTGCCCGCGCTCCTTGGTGTCGCGGCCCTTCTGGTGGCCAAGCACCATGCAGGCCTGGCCGTTGAAGCGCGCCAGGCCACCGACGATCGACAGGTCGTCGGCGAAGCTGCGGTCGCCGTGCATTTCCTGGAAATCGGTGAAGATCTCGCCGACGTAATCCAGCGTGTAGGGGCGCTGCGGATGGCGTGCGATCTGCGTCACCTGCCACGGCGACAGGCTGGAGTAGATCTCCTTGGTCAGCTGCAGGCTCTTGTGACCCAGGCGCTCGATCTCGTCGGAGATGTCGACGGCGGATTCGTTCTGCACATAGCGCAGTTCATCGATTTTCGAATCGAGATCGGCGATGGGCTGCTCGAACTCAAGAAAATGTCGTTTGCTCAATGTCGTGCCCCCAGGCTAGGCAATCCAAGGACCGTCGTGGCTCACATCGGTGTGCTGATGCTCAGTAGTCTACCGGCAGCGGGTCGATGCTGCGCCAGATGTACCAGGTGGCGACGGATCGATACGGCGTCCAGGCATCGCCGACTTCGCGCGCCTCGGCACGCGACACCGGCTCGCCGCTGAAGTAGCTCAGGCTGATGCCCTTGAGCAGCCCCAGGTCGTCGAGCGGCAGCACGTTCGGGCGCATCAGGTGGAAGATCAAAAACATCTCCGCGGTCCAGCGGCCGATGCCCCGGATCGCCACCAGTTCTTCGATGATGGCCTCGTCGCCCATCTGCCGCCATTGCTGGACATGCACCGACCCGGAGCCGAAATGATGCGCCAGGTCGAGCACGTACTCGGCCTTGCGCAGCGACAGGCCGGCCTCGCGCAACGCCGGGGCCGTCATGGCCTGCACCTCGGCCGGGGCCACCCGGCTCGAAGAGGCGCCAAGCAGCGCCACCATGCGCTCCCAAACCGACTGCGCCGCCTTCACCGAGATCTGCTGGCCGACGATGGAGCGCGCCAGCGTGGTGAACGCGTCACCGCGGCTGTGCAGCCGCGCTTCGCCGAACTTCGGAATCAGCTTTTTCATCACCCGGTCGCGTCGCGCCAGGTGCTTGCAGGCCTCGTCCCAGTACTCGGGCGTGACGCCCATGCTCGCGGACTTCGGCATCTCAATCGGCCGTCAACGGCGTCGTGCAGGCGTGGCTCATGCTTTCACCCAGCTCGTGCCCGCCGCGGAGTCCTGCAGCACCACACCCTGCGCCGCGAGTTCGTCGCGGATGCGGTCGGCGGCGGCAAAGTCCCGCGCCTTCTTCGCGCGGGCGCGGGCTTCGATCTGGCGCTGGATGCTCGCTTCGTCGAGCAGGTTGCCCGAGCGCAGATAGCGCAGCGGAGTCTGCTGCAGCACGCCCAGGACCTTGCCCAGCCCCTTCAGCAGCGCGGCCGTTTGCGCCGAACGCGTGCGATTCAGTTCGCCCGCCAGTTCGAACAGCACCGCCACCGCCAGCGGCGTGTTGAAATCATCGTTCATCGCGGCACGAAACGCGGCGGCTTGCGGCTGGGTCCAGTCGATCGGCGCGTCGGCCGGCTCGGTGCCATCGAGTGCGGTGTAAAGACGGCGCAGCGCATTGCGCGCATCGTCGAGGTTGCCGTCGCTGAAGTTGAAAGGGCTGCGGTAATGCGTGCGCAGCATGAAAAAGCGCAGCGTCTCGCCGTCGTAGCGCGCCAGCACGTCGCGGATGGTGAAGAAGTTGCCGAGCGACTTCGACATCTTCTCGTTGTCGACATTCAGGAAGCCGTTGTGCAGCCAGACGTTGACGAAGGGCTTGCCGGTGGCACCTTCGCTTTGCGCAATTTCGTTCTCGTGGTGCGGGAACTGCAGGTCCATGCCGCCCCCGTGGATGTCGAAGTGCTCGCCGAGCAGGGCGCAGCTCATGGCCGAACACTCGATGTGCCAGCCGGGCCGCCCGGACCCATAGGGGCTGGGCCACTTGGCGTCCTCGGGTTCGTCGTCCTTGGCGCACTTCCAGAGCACGAAGTCGAGCGGGTCGAGCTTGCCGTCGAGCACGGCGACGCGTTCGCCGGCGCGCAACTCGTCCAAGGACTTGCCGGACAGCTTGCCGTAACCGGGGAACTTGCGCACCGCGAAATTCACGTCGCCGTTGTCGGCGCGATAGGCCAGGCCCTTGCGCTCGAGCGTGCCGATCATATCGATCATCGGGCCCACATAGTCGGTGGCCCGAGGCTCATGCGTAGGCGCCAGGATGCCGAGTGCGGCGATGTCGCTGCGCATGGCCTCGATCATCTCGTCGGTCAACGCGCGGATCGAGATCCTGCGCTCCAGCGCACGGCGGATGATCTTGTCCTCGATGTCGGTGATGTTGCGCACATAGGTCACCTGATAGCCCAGTTCAAGCAGCCAGCGGTAGACCACGTCGAAGGCCATCATCATGCGCGCATGGCCCATGTGGCACAGGTCGTAGATGGTCATGCCGCAAACGTACATGCGCACCTGGCCTGGCACTATCGGCTCGAAGACTTCGGTGCGGCGGCTCAGCGTATTGTGGATGCGCAGCGTCATGGGACAGGGTTGAGAGTTCTTGCGTCTCGGCCCCGCGCGCCAACACCGCGCACGCGACACGGCATCGGCACCAAGGAAGCCGCGATCGAACGCGTGACTACAATCGAATCAGTATAGCGGCGACCCTCCAGCGCCCGTCCCGCGGAGATGCATCGTTGCACCGCGTTCGAGCCCCTGCAGCCCAGCGCCAGCTCCGCCCACGTCCATGTCGTTCCGATCTTTGTGCACCGCCCTGGCATTCACGACCGCGTGCTTCGGATGCGGGCCACTGCATGCCGACGAGTTGCAGGACATCGAGAAGCTCTATCGTGCCGGCGACACCGAACAGGCGTTGCGCCGCGCGGATGCGGCCATCGCGACGCAACCGCGTGCGGCGCAGATCCGCTTCCTCAAGGGCGTGATGCTCACCGACCTGAAGCGCGAGGCCGAAGCCACGCAGACCTTCATTGCCCTGAGCGAAGATTTCCCCGAACTGCCCGACCCCTACAACAACCTGGCCGTGCTGTATGCCGCCAGCGGACAGCTGCAGAACGCGTTGAACGCCCTGCACAATGCGCTGCGCAGCGACCCCTCGCACCGCGCGGCCCGCGAGAATCTGGGCGATGTGTATCTGGCCCTGGCCATGCAGGCCTGGGCCGCGGCCGAGGTCACGAGCAAGGGCGACGACGCCGAACTGCGCCGCAAGCTGCGGCTGGCTCGCGAAATCCAGCTGGCGCCCCCTGGCACGACAAAGCCACCTGCACCCGGATAGACTCGCGCTCGCGCCGAACCCCTGACACCCGATAGCGGAGAACCGATCTTGAGAATGAACTTTCGCTGGCTGATGCCACCTCTGCTCGGATTGCTGCTGACACTGGGCGCTGCGGGCTCGACCTGGGCGCAGAAGGTGCGCCTGGACACCAGCATGGGGGAGATCGTCATCGAACTCGACGCCGCCAAGGCGCCAAAGTCGGCGGCCAACTTCATCGACTACGTCAAGGCAGGCCACTACGACGGCACGATCTTCCACCGCGTCATACCCGACTTCATGATCCAGGGCGGCGGCATGACCTCCGAGATGCAGGAAAAACCGACACGCGCGCCGATTCCGCTGGAAAGCAAGAACGGCCTGACCAACCTGCGCGGCAGCGTGGCCATGGCGCGCACCAACAACCCCGATTCGGCCACTGCGCAATTTTTCATCAACATCAAGGACAACGCCTTCCTCGATGCGGCGAACTCGCGTGACGGCAACGGCTATGCCGTCTTCGGCAAGGTGGTGGCGGGCATGGACGTGGTCGACCGCATCTGGGCCGTGCCCACCGCCAACAAGGGGCAGCATCAGAACGTGCCGGTGACACCGGTGTTGATTCGCAAGGCAAACCTGGAGAAATGAGATGAGCAAGACCGTGGAGATGGAAACCAGCGCCGGCACGATCCTTATCGAGCTGGACGATGAAAAGGCGCCCGTGAGCGCGCAGAACTTCCTGGACTATGTGCGCAAGGGCCACTACGACGGCACGGTGTTCCACCGCGTCATCAAGGGCTTCATGCTGCAAGGCGGCGGCTTCGACGCGCAGATGACGCAGAAGCCGACAGCCGCGACCATCAAGAACGAGGCCAACAATGGCCTGCGCAACAAGCGCTACACACTGGCCATGGCGCGCACCTCGGCGCCGCACAGTGCGTCATCGCAGTTCTTCATCAACACCGTGGACAACGGCTTTCTCGACTTCACGGCCGAAACCGCGCAGGGCTGGGGTTATGCGGTTTTCGGCCGGGTGGTCAAGGGCACCGAGGTCGTCGATGCGATCGAAAAGGTTCGCACCGGCAACCAGGCGGGCCATGCCGATGTGCCGCTGGAGCCGTTGTTGATCGTGCGCGCGACCGAGCTCGCCTGAGATCGCATGCTGCCGTGAAGGCTGCCGCGGCGTTGCCACCGGCCACCGAGCTTGTCGCGCCGGCCTCGTGGAACTCGATCGAGTTCATCTCCGACCTGCACCTGTCCGACGGGCTGCCGCGTACCTTCGAGGCCTGGGCAGCCTACATGCACGATACAAAGGCTGACGCGGTCTTCATCCTCGGCGACCTGTTCGAGTTCTGGCACGGCGCCGACGCCGTGCAGCTTGATTTCGAGAGGCGTTGCATCCGCGTGCTGGCTGCTGTGGCGCAGCAACGGCACGTCGCCGTGATGGTGGGCAACCGCGATTTCCTCATCACCCCCGAACTGCTGCAAGGCCTGGGCGCGCATGCATTGGCCGATCCAACGCTGCTGCGCGCCTGGCAGCACACGGTGATGCTTACGCATGGTGACGCACTATGCCTGGCCGATGTCCCTTATCAGCAGTTTCGAGCCTGGACGCGCAACCCGGCCACGCAACAGGACTTCCTCGCCCGGCCCTTGGCCGAACGCCTGAAGTTGAGCGCCGGCATCCGCCATGCCAGCGAGGCTGGCCGCAGCCAGGCGCCGCCAGCCGGGGGCTGGGCCGATATCGACTCGGCAGCGGCCGTGGCCTGCCTGAGGCAAGCCGGCGCCGCGCAGATGGTGCATGGCCACACCCATAGACCGGGCAACTCCAGCCTGGCACATGGCTTCGAGCGGCTGGTGCTGAGCGATTGGGACCTGGACAGCCCGAACCCGCGCGCCGAGGTGCTGCGCCTGGATCGCAACGGCTTCGCGCGCTCGAGCCCGCTGGCGATCGGCGCGCACGGCTGATGCGCCGCTGGTGGCAGCGGCTGCGTGAACGCAGCGAGCGGCGTGCCATCGAACGGCGTCACATTCCCGATGCCATCTGGGACCTCACACTTGCACGCTATCCTTTCCTCGCGCGGCGCGATACCGGCGAGATCGGCGAATTGCGCCGCCTGAGCAGCCTGTTCCTGGACAGCAAGGAATTCAGCGGGGCGCACGGCCTGCATGTCAGCGACGACATGGCAGTGGCCATCGCCGCGCAGGCCTGCCTGCCGGTGCTGCGCCTGGGCCTGAAAGCCTACGACGGCTTTGTCGGCATCGTCGTGCATTCCGATGAAGTGCAGGTACGCCGCGAGTTCGTCGACGACGATGGCGTGGTGCACGAGTACGAGGACGTGCTCGCCGGCGAAGCCATGGAAGGCGGGCCGGTGATGCTGTCCTGGCGCGACGTCAGCGAAGCCGGGGAATCGGCGGCGTGGGCCTACAACGTGGTGGTGCACGAGTTTGCGCATGTGCTCGACATGGGCGACGGCCTTGCCGACGGCATACCGCCCCTGTCCGGCGCAGCCGAGCGCGAGCATTGGCGCGCGGTGCTACTCGAAGAGTACGACGCCTTTTGCGCGCAGGTCGATGCCGGCCAGGACACCACGCTTGAC
>DASQFA010000512.1:0-2603 GCA_035633375.1 Rubrivivax sp. | reverse complement strand
GGGTCGCCGATCATCCGCAGCACGCGCTTTTGCCCATCCTTCACGCCGTGGTGGTAGTCGACCACCACTTCAGTCAGCGGGTCGTAGTACATCGCGTTGACGGTGAAGTCCCGCCGCGCGGCGTCCTCGATCTGCGGGCCCCAGACGTTGTCGCGCAGCACGCGCCCGCTGGCGTCGACCACGTGCGCCTTGCCGGCGAGGTCGTGCCGCGAGGTCTTTTCGTTGCCGGCGATCTGGTCGGCGTCGCCCGACTCGAGCAAGGCGCGGAAGGTCGAGACCTCGATCACCTCGTGCTCGCGGCCGCGCCCGAACACCACGTGCACGATGCGGAAGCGCCGGCCGATGATGAAGGCGCGGCGGAACAGGCCCTTGACCTGCTCCGGCGTGGCGTCGGTGGCGACGTCGAAGTCCTTGGGCCGCAGGCCGACCAGCAGGTCGCGCACGGCGCCGCCGACGATGTAGGCCTGGTGCCCGGCCTCCTTGAGGGTGCGCACCACGCGTACCGCGTAGTCGTCGAGCAGGCCCTGGTCGATGCCGTGCTCGGCCACGCCCACGTCGACCCGCTTGCCCAGCGGCACCGCCACCGCCTTCGGCGCACCGTCACCCTTGCCGAGCAGCCGGTCGATGAATTTCTTGATCATGCAAAGAGCCTGAGGATGGGCCAGCCACGCTGGGCGGCGATGCGTTCGAGCGCGGGGGCCGGGTTGGTGGCCACCGGGTGGCTGACACGCTCGAGCAGCGGCAGGTCGTTGGTGGAGTCGCTGTAGAAGGTGATGCGCTCGAAGTCCGACCAGCCAAAGCCTTGCGCCTCGAGCCATTGCATCACGCGCGTGACCTTGCCCTCGCGGTAGGCGGGCACGCCGTGCACGGCGCCCGTCACCTGACCGGCCGCGTCGCGCTGCAGTTCGGTGGCGATCAGCTCCTGCACGCCGAACAGCGAGGCGATCGGCCGGGTGATGAAGTCGTTGGTGGCGGTCACGATGGCCACACGCTCGCCTGCTTCGGTGTGCTGGCGCAGCAACGCCCGCGCCGACTCATGCAAGGCCGGCTGGATCACCTCGCGCGTGAATTGTTCGCTGGCGGCGGCCAGTTCAGCTGCGCCGCGTTGGCGCCAGGCCGAAGTGGCAAAGCGGATGTAGGCATCGACATCCAGCCGCTCGGCCTGGTACTGCGCATAGAAAGCGTCATTGGCGCGGCGGAAGGCGTCGCCGTCGGCCCAGCCCAGCCGCACCATGAACTCACCGAAGGCGTGATCCGAATCGATGGCCAGCAGCGTGCCATCCAGGTCGAACAGCGCCAGCCTCATCGCGCCGCCCCGGCTTCGGCCGGCTCTTCCTGCAACATCTGGCGCAACAACGGCACCGTCACCTGGCGCTGGCGGGCCAGTGCAAAACGGTCCATGCGATCCAGCAGATGCATCAGCGTCGCCAGGTCGCGCGCCGTGCGCGTGAGCAGGTAGTCCATGACTTCGTCGGCCAGGAAGATGCCGCGCCGGTCGGCCTCGCGCCGCAGCGCGGCACGGGTCTCGTTCTCGCTCAAGGGCTGCAGCGCGAACACATGGCCCCAGGCCAGCCGGGTGCGCAGGTCGTCGCGCAGCGGCAGGTCCACCGGCGGCACCCGGCCGGCGGCCGCCCATTGCACGCCCAATTCGCCAGCCTGCAGGAAAAGCGCGAAGGCGGCCTGCTGGCGCTCGGCGTCGAGTTGCTCGCAACGGTCCACCACCACCAGCGTCCAGCCTTCCCGCAATGACCAGGGCGCGGGGTCGGCAGCATCGAAGCTGCCGGCCTGTTCGCCGGCGGCCTGGCGCTGATGCACCAGGGCGCGCAGCAGATGGCTCTTGCCAGTGCCGGGCGGGCCCCAAAGGTACACCGGAGCGGCCGGCACGCTCAGTGCCTGCAGGTGCTGCACCGCAGCGTCGTTGGCACTGCCCAGGTAGGTCTCGAAGGTTGACAGCGGGTCGGGGCCGATCGCCAGAGGGATCTGCTTCATTGACGTGGAGGGGCACCCATCACCCGGCATTTTAGGGGCCCGGTCCCCGGTAGCATCGAAGGCGTCAATGCAAGGGCCCGCGGCGGCGGCCGCCCAGGCTGTCGAGGCGCTCACGCAGCGACGCGGCATCCACGGCCTCGGGCATATGCTCCAGGTAAGCCGCCAGGTCTGCGGCAGCGGCCGGTTGGTTGCCCAACTCCGCCAGTGTCAGGCCACGATCGCGCTGCTCCTCCCAGGCTTGAGGCAACAGCACCACCAGGCGATCGCACACCGCCAGCAGGCGCGGCCAGTCTTCAGCCGTGCGGTGGATCTCCTTCAGGTTGCGCAGCAGCCGCGCCATCACGTCGCGCGGCGGCGCGGCCTGCAGGAACAGGCCCAGCGGCACCTCGAAATCACCCGTCAGCCCGCGCTCGCGGCGGTAGGGCAGCAGCCGTTCTTCGAGATCCTCGCGCGACAGCGAATGCCCGCTTAGCGGGTCGATCACCACCTCGCCCTTGGTGGCGCGCAGCTTGACCAGGAAGTGCCCGGGGAAGGAGACGCCGCGCGCGTGCAGGCCGATCTGCGTGGCCAGTTCGATATACAGCAGCGCCAGCGTGATGGGGATGCCGCGCCGC
>DASQFA010000511.1:0-1675 GCA_035633375.1 Rubrivivax sp. | reverse complement strand
CGGTTGCCGCGCATGAACAGCGAGCCCATCTCCTGCAGGCGCCCGCGCATCGTGGGGCCCAGGTCCTTGAGCAGAAAGGGCACGCCGGCAAAGAAGCCGTCGGCGTGCGCGCCGGCCTGGTACGGGTCGGCCACCGCGTCGTCGAAGACCTCGACCACGGCGCTGAGCAGCGGATTCAGCCTGGCCACCCCGGCTGCCGCCTGGGCCGCCAGCTCGGCCGCCGTCAGCTCACCACGGCGCACGCGCTCGGCCAGCGCCACGGCATCCTGCGTCGCCCATTCGTCCCAGCTCATTGCCAACGTCATGACACCTGCTCCCTCGAGCCGCCACTGCGCCGACAGTCTACGGCCCGGCCTGCGGCTGGCTATAGTGCCCCGCCGGGTTTGCGTGGGCCGGTACACCCCCGGCGCTTGCAAGCCGCACAACCGGCTCGATTGAAGGAGAACGCCGTCAACACTTGGGACAAGGCGGCCCCGTTGGCGGCCGCGGCGCTGGCCGCAGCGCTGTTCATCGGCATGGATGCCACGGTGAAGACGCTGACCGGCCGCTTCGACGCGGTCCAGCTGACCTTTCTGCGCTTTGCCAGCGGCAGCGTCTACGCGCTGGCGCTGTGGGGCTGGTTTCGCACACCGATGCCGCCGCGCGCGAGCTGGCCGCTGCATGCGCTGCGCAGCGTGCTGCTGCTGGCCGCGCTGCTGGCCTGGTTTCACAGCCTGAAGCTGCTGACGCTGGTGCAGGCGGTGGCGGTGGGCTACACCGCGCCGATCTTCATCTCGCTGCTGGCCATGCTGGTGCTGAAGGAACGGCCGGGCCGCAGCATCTGGGCCGCGCTGGCGCTCGGCGTGTTGGGCTGCGCGGTGTCGCTGTGGCCCGAGCTGCGCGCGCACACCGATGCCGGCAGCGCCGCGCGCATCCAGGGCCTGGCGGCCGCGCTGATTTCGGCCGTGTGCTATGCCGGCGTGGTGGTGCTGGCGCGCCACCAGGCGCAGCGCGATGCGTTGTGGACCATCCTGCTGGTGCAGAACCTTCTGCCCACGCTGTTGCTGGCCGGTCCGGCAGCGCTGCGCTGGCAGCCGATGGCCGCAGTCGACGTCGCGCCAGTGCTGCTGATCGGCCTGCTGGCCACGGGCGGGCTGATGTGCATCACCTGGGCCTTCACCCACGTGGAGGCCAGCCGCGCCGCGCCGCTGGAATACACCGGGCTGGTCTGGGCGGCGGGCCTGGGCTGGCTGCTCTTCGGCGAGCTGCCCACCGCGTGGAGCCTGGGTTCGGCGGCGCTGATCGTTGCGGGCTCGCTGCTGCTGCTGCGTCGTTGAGGCTGCCGCCCGCCATCGGCAGCATGCGCTACCCGGCCACGCTATGCTCCGTGCCCAATGACCCACTCACGCACCCAACCCAACCCCTGGCTCGAACTGGTCGTCACCATCGCCATCCCGGCGCTGGTGCTGATGCAGTTGAGCAGCGCCAGTCGCCTGGGGCCGGCCGGCGCCTTGCTACTGGCGCTGGCCTTTCCGCTGGCCTATGGCGGCTGGCAGCTGGTGCGCCAGCGCAAGCTCAACCTGATGGCCAGCATCGGTGTGGTCAGTACCCTGCTGACCGGCGGCATCGGCCTGCTGGCGCTGGACGCGCAATGGCTGGCCTTCAAGGAGGCCGCGGTGCCCGGCACCATCGGCCT
>DASQFA010000510.1:0-2787 GCA_035633375.1 Rubrivivax sp. | reverse complement strand
TGGCGCTGGTGGGGCAGTACCTGAAGGCCGTGCAGCCGGTGTTGAGTCGGCTCGATGCCGCGCTGCCCGTGAAGGGCGGCGTGGCCAACAGCGACATCGTGCGCAGCTACCTCGGCTTGCTCGTGCAAGGCAAGAGCTACTTCGACGCCATCGAGAACTTCCGCGCCGATACGTTCTACAAGCAGGCGCTGGGCATTGGGTTGCTGCCGTCGAGCCCGACGCTGCGCCAGCGCATGGACGCGCGTGCGCCTGAGATGTTCGACTTCATCGCGCCGATGATCGAGACGCTGCTGACAGGCCAGCGCGCCGACTATGGTGTCTTGCCCTGCGGCTGGTTGCCGCTGGACGTGGACACCTTCGCGATGGTGCGACGTGAAGTCGCTTACGTCATTGTCTCGCCCGTCCCACAAGGATGGTGACGAGACCGGCCGTTCCGTCGGCCGTAGCCTACCTGTGCATGCGTAGCTGGCAACGGCCGCGTGTGAAGCCACGGGAACAAAGTGCCGGGCCTTTGGGCCTCGTCGTCTTCCGCGAGGAAGCGACGACACCTGCCAGCATCGACGCGGGTGGGGTGCCAGGCTGGGTGGCATGGTCAACATATGTGAACTGCTGTAGGCATCGTTAAAGTGAACAAGCCAAAGATGCTGACAGGCTTGAACCAAAACGGTACGTGGCCGGCTGCCTCTCCCATAGCAAGGGGCACACGGACTTCCAGGCCACCGGTGTACAGGCAGGACCTAACCCACTGGTTGTGATGTATGCGGAACACGGTGAACCCGACGCGCCGCCGGCAACGGCAGGCCGACCGCAAGGAAGGCTGATGGTGCAGCGGGCAAAGGAACGCGGACGAAGCGAAGGCCGGCCTGTAATGGGCCGGATACGGGTTGCGACATCACCCGGCGCGAAAGCGAGCCCACTTCCGCATGGTCTTCCTTGGCAAGAAAGTCTGAGAAACCGTGCCCAGGAGGAAAGCAGATGACGGCGCCCGCGGCTCCGGCGAAAGCCGGCCCGGGCGCTGGTGCGCCTCCGACCGATGCCAATACCTGGGACCAGATTGACTGGCCCCAAGTCAACGCGGAGGTCACGCGGCTGCAGATGCGTATTGCCAAGGCGGCAAGGGAAGGCAGGTGGAACAAGGTCAAGGCCCTGCAACATCTGCTGACCCGCTCGCACAGCGGCAAGCTGCTTGCCGTCAAGCGAGTGACAGAGAACAGAGGCAAGAGAACGGCCGGCGTGGACGGCCGGATATGGAGTACGCCGACGGCGAAGATGAAGGCGACCCAGTCGCTGATCCACCGGGGCTATCGGCCGCAGCCGCTGCGCCGCGTCTACATCCCCAAGAGCAACGGCAAGAAGCGCCCACTGGGCATTCCGACGATGCTCGACCGGGCGATGCAGGCGCTGTGGCTCGCGGCACTGGAACCGGTGGCAGAAACGACTGCCGACAAGAACTCGTACGGCTTCAGGCCCAGGCGCTCTGCGGCCGATGCTATCGAACAGTGCTTCTGCGCGCTTGCCAAGCGCGACTCGGCACAGTGGGTTCTTGAGGGCGACATACGGGGCTGCTTCGACCACATCAGCCATTCCTGGCTGCAGGAGCACATCCCGATGGACAAGATCGTGCTGCACAAGTGGCTGCAAGCCGGATTCATCGACCAAGGCGTGTTGTTCCCGACCGAGGCGGGAACGCCGCAAGGCGGTATCGCCTCGCCCGTGCTGGCCAACATGGCATTGGACGGACTGGAAGAGGCGGTGCGCTCGGCCCTCGGGCCGAGCAGGCACGCGCGGCAACCCGCCAAGGCGCATGTCGTCCGCTATGCGGACGACTTTATCGTGACGGGCGCGACAAGGGAGGTTCTGGAGCAGCAGGTGAAGCCGGCGGTGGAGAAATTCCTCGCCACGCGTGGCCTGCAACTGGCCCCCGAGAAGACGCTCATCACGCATATCTCCCGAGGGTTCGATTTCCTCGGGCAGAACGTGCGCAAGTACGGGAACAAACTTCTGATCAAGCCCGCACGCAAGAGCGTGAAAGCGCTCCTGGAAAAGGTAGGAGAGGTGGTGATCAAGAACCAGGCCGAGACGCAAGCGCAGGTGATCATGCAGCTCAACCCGATTCTTCGCGGTTGGGCGATGTACCACCGACATGTCGTCTCTGCGGCGATCTTCTCCAAGATCGATCATCTGGTGTGGACGAAGCTGTGGGGGTGGGCCAAACGCCGACACCCGAACAAGCGCAGCCGCTGGATCAAGGCACGGTACTTCGAACGCCAAGGCCAGCGCGACTGGGTCTTTGCCTGCCGCGGTACGCCGGCTGATCTGGCCTTCCGGCCGATCCTGTTCCGCCTTGGCGAAGTGCGCATCAAGCGTCACACGAAGGTTCGCAGCGAGGCCAATCCGTTCGATCCCATTTGGACCGACTACTTCAGAGGTCGTGCTCATGCCTGCTGACTCTGTCTGCTCCGCCCGGTCCTGCTGAGGGCCGCTGGGAGGCTTGAGCCGTGTGCTGGGAAACCCGCATGCACGGTTCTTAGGGGAGCGCGCGCCGGTAACGGCGCGCGCTAACCCGACGACAACGGCGGCACGGCCAAGGAAGGCGTGGGCCGCACCTATGCGGGGGTGGACGGCTACTGCCCGCTGGCGGCCTATCCGGGCAGCCACGGCTTCTGCCTGGAGCTGGCGCTGCGCCCGGGTGTGCAGCACTCGGCGGCCGAGACCGACTTCAACCTCGAGCGCGTCATCCCGATGGCCCAGCGCCTGAGCGCGGCGGGCCCACAGGCGCCGATCCTG
>DASQFA010000509.1:0-2844 GCA_035633375.1 Rubrivivax sp. | reverse complement strand
GCGCATTCTGCTCGGTGGGCTGGGCGAAGAAGCGCAGCGTGATCTGGCGCGGGCGGGACACGACGGGCTGCTCCGGGTTCAGAACACGGTCAGGCCGCGGCTGCGGAACTGCTGGCGCACGCGCTCGGCCAGCTCGTTCGTCGGCGGTTCGACCGTGGCCAGAGAATAGGGAATGCCCAGCTTCTGCCACTTGTCCATGCCCATCTGGTGGAAGCGCAGCACCTCGACCCGCTCGATCGACTTGATCGCGGCAAAGACATCGGCGACCTTTTCGACATTGTCGACGTCGTCGGTCAGGCCGGGCACCAGCACGAAGCGGCCCCACACCGGCCGGCCCAGTTCCGACAGGCGGCGCGCGTAATCGAGCGTCGGCTGCAGCGGATGCTCGGTCACGCGACGGTAGGTCTCGGGGTCGCCGGATTTCACGTCGAGCAGGTGCAGGTCGATGTCCTGCAGTTGCGCATCGGTGAAACGCTCGCCCAGGCGGCCCGCGGTGTCCATGCAGGTGTGCAGGCCCAGCGCCTTGGCACGCTTGAAGATGCCGGTGGTGAACTCGTGCTGCACCGCCGGCTCGCCACCGGAGATGGTGATGCCGCCCTTGGATACCTTGAGCACGTGCGCGTACTTGCCGATCTCGCGCATCATGTCGCCCAGCGTGATCTTGCGTCCGTTGTGCTTGTGCCAGGTGTCGGGGTTGTGGCAGTACTGGCAGCGCAAGGTGCAGCCGCTGAGGAAGATCGTCATGCGCAGCCCGGGCCCGTCGACCGTGCTGCCGACTTCGATCGAATGCAAATAACCGATCAGCTCATCGTCCTGGCCGGCCGGCGGCTCGTCGTCGCCGGCATAGACGTCGGCATAGGAAGCGACGGTCGCGCGTTCCGCGTCGCCCAGCGGCTCGACGTGGGTCTGGTAGCGGCTGCCGATCAAAGGATCGTCGAGTTCGGCGTGGGTCTGGTAGCGGCTGCCGATCAAGGGTTCGTCGATCATCGCAGCGCCCTCAGGTACGGCTGTGGAACGTGCGGTTGACCACGTCGGTCTGCTGTTCCTTGGTCAGCCTGACGAAATTGACGGCATAGCCCGAGACGCGGATCGTGAGCTGCGGGTACTGCTCGGGCTTTTCCATCGCGTCGAGCAGCGTGTCGCGCTTGAGCACGTTCAAGTTGACGTGAAAGCCGTTCGACGAGAAGTACGCGTCCAGCCCGCCGACCGCGCGTGCGGTGCGTTCATCCTCGGTGCCGAGCGACGTGGGCACGACCGAGATGGTCAGCGAGATGCCGTCTTCCGCATCGTCGTAGGGCAGCTTGGCGACCGACAACATGGCCGCCATCCAGCCGTGGGAGTCAGCGCCGTTGGACGGGTTGGCGCCGGGTGCGAAGGGCACGCCGGCACGTCGGCCATCGGGCGAGTTGCCGGTCTGCTTGCCGTAGACCACGTTGGAGGTGATGGTCAGCACCGACTGGGTGTGTTTGGCGTCGCGGTAGGTCTTGTGGCGGCGGATCTTCTCCATCATCCGCGACACCAGATCGATCGCGATCTGGTCGGCGCGGTCGTCGTTGTTGCCGTAGCGCGGGTAGTCGCCCGTGGTCTCGTAGTCGACCACCAGCCCGGTCGCGTCGCGGACCACCTTGACCTTGGCGTGCTTGATCGCCGACAGGCTGTCTGCCGTGTGCGACAGCCCTGCGATGCCGCATGCCAGCGTGCGCAGCACGTCGCGATCGTGCAACGCCATCAGCACCGACTCGTAGCAGTACTTGTCGTGCATGTAGTGGATCACGTTGAGCGTGTCCACATAGACTTCGGCCAGCCAGTCCAGCATCACGTCGAAGCGGGCCGACACCTCGGCGTAGTCGAGCACGTTGCCGGTGATCGGCGCGATCATCGGCCCGACCTGCTTGCCCGATTTCTCGTCACGGCCGCCGTTGATGGCGTACAGCAGCGTCTTGAGCAGGTTCACGCGCGCGCCGAAGAACTGCATGTGCTTGCCCACCGCCATGCCCGAGACGCAGCAGGCGATGGCCGCGTCGTCGCCGAACTTGGGGCGCATCAGGTCGTCGTTCATGTACTGGATCGCGCTGGTGTCGATCGAGGTCTTGGCGGCGAAGCGCTTGAAGCCCTCGGGCAGGCGCGGCGACCAGCCGACAGTGAGGTTGGGCTCGGGCGCCGGCCCCAGGTTGTAAAGCGTTTGCAGCGTGCGAAAGCTGTTCTTGGTGACCAGCGTGCGGCCGTCCTGGCCCATGCCGCCGATGAACTCGGTGACCCAGGTCGGGTCGCCCGAGAACAGCTCGTTGTAAGCCGGCGTGCGCAGGAAACGCACGATGCGGAACTTGATCACCAGGTCGTCGATCAGTTCCTGCGCGAAGGATTCGGTGATCGTGCCTGCCTTCAGGTCACGCTCGATGTAGATGTCGAGGAAGCTGCTGATGCGGCCGACCGACATCGCCGCGCCGTTTTGTTCCTTGATGGCCGCGAGGTAGGCGAAATAGGTCCACTGCACCGCCTCGCGCGCATTCTTCGCCGGCTGCGAGACGTCGTAGCCGTAGGCCTTGGCCATCTCGCGGATGCCTTCGAGCGAGCGCATCTGCTCGGCCATTTCCTCGCGCAGCCGGATCACGTCGTCGAAGGAGAACTTTTTGTCGATTTCGGCGCGCTGCTGGCGGCGGTCCTGGATCAGGAAGTCAAGGCCGTACAGCGCCAGCCGCCGGTAGTCGCCGATGATGCGGCCGCGCCCGTAGGCGTCGGGCAGGCCGGTGACGATGCCGCTGGAGCGCACCGCGCGCATGGCCGGCGTGTAGGCGTCGAACACGCCGTCGTTGTGCGTCTTGGCGTACTTGGTGTAGATTTTCT
>DASQFA010000508.1:0-3370 GCA_035633375.1 Rubrivivax sp. | reverse complement strand
TGAAGGTCTTGCGAGAAAAGGGTTACGCGCATGTGCGTTATGTCGAAGGCGGCATGTCCGAATGGGTGCGACGCGGCTGGTCCGTGGTGGCGCCGCCGCGCTGACCGGCAGACGCCCTCCCCCTGACGCGCGTGACCGAGTGCGGCGACCTCCGCATTGGGCGGATGGCCGGCCGCGGTGATCTGATCGGCCAGGAGGCGCTGCGGCAGCGGTCCTTACGTCGACGAGGCGGTGGCCTTCACCGGGGGCCAGTTGTGCCGCATTCGGCGCGCATTGGTAGACCCGCTGGGCAGCGCCGCTGGCGCGCCATGGCTTCCCGAGCTTGCCGGGCCACACCTGGCCCATAGAGTTTGGCGATTGGCATGATTTATTCAATCAACCCACGCAATGCCGCATCGCAGCAATACTTCGTTTCGTCGAGCTTTGCTTCCCAACCTGTTCCTTCAACCCACGGAGTTCTTCATGTCCCTCATCAACACCCAAGTCCAGCCTTTCAAGACCCAAGCCTTTCACAACGGCAAGTTCGTCGAAGTCAGCGACCAAAGCCTCAAGGGCAAGTGGTCGGTGCTGATCTTCATGCCGGCCGCTTTCACCTTCAACTGCCCCACCGAAGTGGAAGACGCCGCCGACAACTACGCCAAGTTCAAGGAGATGGGCACCGAGGTTTACATCGTCACCACCGACACCCATTTTTCGCACAAGGTGTGGCACGAAACCAGCCCGGCCGTCGGCAAGGCGAAGTTCCCGCTCGTCGGTGACCCGACGCACACGCTGACGCGCATGTTCGGCGTGCACATCGACGCGGAAGGCCTGGCGCTGCGCGGCACCTTCGTGATCAACCCCGACGGCATCATCAAGACCGCCGAGATCCACGACAACGCCATCGCGCGTGACGTCAAGGAAACCCTGCGCAAGGTGCAGGCGGCCCAGTACGTGGCCAAGAACCCCGGCCAGGTGTGCCCGGCCAAGTGGCACGAAGGCGCCAAGACGCTGACCCCGTCGCTGGACCTGGTCGGCAAGATCTAAGCCGTCGCTGCTCGACAGGACCAACGGGTCCTGTCGACAGCCCGCCCGTTCAACGGGCGCGGGCTGTCGACCGGGCCGCAACGGCCGCTCTCATAAAGCCACATATAAGGATTTCCACCATGTTGGACGACAACCTCAAGACCCAGCTCAAGGCCTACCTCGAGCGCGTGACGCGCCCGGTGGAGCTGGTGTCCTCGCTCGACGACCGCCCGGCCTCGCAGGAAATGCGCGAGCTGCTCGACGAGATCGGCGCGCTCAGCGACAAGATCGCCGTGCGCCACGACGGCAACGATGGGCGGCGCCCGTCCTTCGCGATCAGCCGGGCCGGGGCCGACATGGGGGTGCGCTTCGCCGCCATCCCGATGGGCCATGAGTTCACATCGCTGGTGCTGGCACTGCTGCAGGCCGGCGGTCATCCGCCCAAGGTGGACGCCGATGTCATCGAGCAGATCCAGGCGCTGCGCGCTGACGATGGAAGCGATTTCGTCTTCGAGACCTACATGTCCCTGAGCTGCCACAACTGCCCCGACGTGGTGCAGGCGCTCAACCTGATGGCGGTGTTGAACCCGCGCATCCGCCACGTGGCCATCGACGGCGGCCTGTTCCAGGCCGAGGTCGAGACGCGCCAGATCATGGCCGTGCCGATGGTGTTCCTGAACGGCGAGATGTTCCATTCGGGCCGCATCGAACTCGCCGACATCCTGGCCAAGATCGATACCGGCGCCGCGGCGCGCGATGCCGCCAAGCTGGGCGCGAAGGATGCATTCGACATGCTGATCGTCGGCGGCGGCCCGGCCGGTGCCGCGGCGGCGGTCTACGCCGCGCGCAAGGGCATTCGCACCGGCGTGGTGGCCGAGCGCTTCGGCGGGCAGACGCTCGACACGATGGGCATCGAGAACTTCATCTCGGTGCAGGAAACGCAAGGGCCGAAGTTTGCCGCCGCGATGGAAGCGCAGGTGCGCAGCTACGGCGTGGACATCATGAACAGCCAGCGCGTCACCGCCATCGAACCCGCGCCCAAGCCGGGCGGCGAGATCATGGTGACGCTGTCCAACGGGGCGGCGCTGAAGAGCCGCTCGGTGGTGCTGGCCACCGGCGCGCGCTGGCGCAACATCAACGTGCCCGGCGAGCAGGAGTACCGGAACAAGGGCGTGGCCTATTGCCCGCACTGCGACGGCCCGTTGTTCAAGGGCAAGCGCGTGGCCGTGATCGGCGGCGGCAACTCGGGCGTCGAGGCTGCGATCGACCTGGCGGGCGTGGTGGGCCACGTGACGTTGATCGAGTTTGCTGACCAGCTCAAGGCCGACGCGGTGCTGGTCAACAAGCTCAACAGCATGCCCAACGTGGAGATCCACACCGGTGCGCAGACGACCGAGATCACCGGTGCCGACGGCCGCGTGAACGGCCTGGTCTTCAAGGACCGCGCCAGCGGCGACGCGCACCATGTGGCGCTCGAAGGTGTGTTCGTGCAGATCGGTCTGGTGCCCAACACCGAGTGGCTGCGTGGCACCGTGGAGCTGTCGAAGTACGGTGAGATCCTGATCGACGAGAAGTGCGCCACCAGCCTGCCCGGCGTGTTTGCCGCAGGTGACGTGACCACGGTGCCGTACAAGCAGATCATCATCGCCAGCGGCGAGGGCTCTAAAGCGGCGCTCTCGGCCTTCGATTACCTGATCCGCAGCCCCGCGATCTAATGTCATCGATCCACAGGCTGACGACGCTTGCGGCGCTGGAACCCGGGATACTCCGCACTATGCGTGTCCGCGTTCGGCGGTTGCCTCTGAAACGCCACACTGTCGCCGCTGAAATTCGCGACTGGAGCGTCGAGTGCCGGCACTGGCCGCCTGGCAGTCGCAAGAATGGCGTTCGAAGCGCGCCTATCCTCGCCAAGCTCAGAACGCTGTCAACCCTGCCTTCAGCAGGGCGAGCAGGTCCAGTTCGAGTGGCATCTTCGTGAGGGCGCGCGCCAGCCGGCTGGCGCGCGCTCCTGCGCCGACACGGCCGACGCGTTGGCCCCTGATGCACAGTTCGATTCGAAAGTCATTCATCCGCGCCAGCGCCCGTGGGTCGAGCGCGTCGACAGCTCCGCTGGCGCGCAGCGCGGAAAATGCCGACAGCGCGGCGCGCACGCTGTCGGCATCGATCCTGAGCTGCGAGCCTGCGCAGTGGACCCGCAAGGTGCGCCCTGCCGCATTGCAGGCGTTGATCGACCCGTGAAGGTCGACCTGCCGCTGCGCGTTCACGCGCCGTCGCTATGGATCCGGCTGCGGATACGGATGGCGCCGTTGAACTTCCATACCGCGTAGGTGGGTGAGGTGCCGCCGGGCGCATGCGTATGCGCAGG
>DASQFA010000507.1:0-3439 GCA_035633375.1 Rubrivivax sp. | reverse complement strand
CAGGATGACCTTCAGGCGCAGGCCATTGCTGGCCGCGCGCACCGCATGCACAAGCTGCTGCGCCGCCGCTGCATCGCCCGCCAGAAGCGCGCGCCAGGGCAACACCACGTCGACCTCCTGCGCGCCGGCCTCGACGATCTGCCGCACCTCGCGCAGCGCGGCATCGATGTCGGTGCCGCCGGCGGGGAAGTTGGCGACAGCCGCCACCGCGATGGGCGGCGGCAGCTGCGCGCGCGCCAGCGCCGCCAGGTGCGGCCACACGCACACGGCCGCGACCGCGCCGAAAGGGCCCTGTGCGCGCTGGCACAGCCGCGCCACCTCGGCCGGGCCATCGCCTTCGTTCAGACTGGTCAGGTCCAGGCAGCGCAATGCGATGCGTGCGGCGGCTTCGATGGATGGCGTGTCCTGCATCTGCATCCTCATTGCCGGATCGCTTGAACGATGTCGCACAGCAACGTGCTGGCTGCCGCACCCGCCGCCTCGGCCTGGGCCAGCGTGTGGGCATGGCTCAACTTCTCGTCGGACAGCCCGGCGGCCATGTTGGTGAGCAGCGAGATGGCCAGCACGCGCAGGCCGGCATGGCGCGCAAGGATCGTCTCCGGCACGGTGCTCATGCCCACGGCCTGCGCGCCCAGCCGCTGCAGCATGCGGATTTCGGCGGGGGTTTCGAACTGCGGGCCCAGCACCCAGGCGAACACGCCTTCGTGCAGGCGCATGCCGCGGCGTTGTGCCACTTCATGGGCGGTGCGGCGCAGGGCGGGGTCGTAGGCATTCACCATGTCGACAAAACGTTCGGAGCCGCTTTCGCCGACCAGCGGCGAGCGCTGGGCAATGTTCAGGTGGTCGCTGACGAGCATCAGGCTGCCGGGTGCGGCGCCGGCGTCCAGGCTGCCCGCGGCATTGGTCTGCACCAGCACCTCGACACCCAGCGCGCGCAGCGTGCGCAGCGCCAGCTTCATGCCATCGGCGGCGCCGTCCTCGTAGACATGCCGGCGGCCGCTGAGCACCGCCACCTCGGTCTGGCCCAGCCGGCCCAGCCACAGCTGCCCGGCATGCCCAGCCACGCCGGCCGTCGGGAAGCCGTCGAGCTGGGCATAGTCGATGCAGGTGGCATCGGCCAGCTGCCGCGTCAGCCCGCCCCAGCCCGAACCCAGCAGCACGGCGATGCGCGGACGCGCGGCAGGCGCGCGGGCGCGGATCTGCGCCAGGGCGGCGCCCGGCGTCATGGCGCCGCCTTCAAGTGCTCCGGCCCGAAGCTGTGCGGCAGCAGTTGCTCGAGCGTGAACCACTGTTGCACGCCGTGGCTGTCGGCCACCAGCACCGGCACATCGGCAGCAGCAAACTCGCGCAGCTTCTGGCGGCAGCCACCGCAGGGCGTGACCAGCGTGGGCCCCTCTCCCAGCACCAGCAGCGCGGTGGCGCAGCGCCCTCCCGCCAGCACCATGGCGCTGAGTGCGCCGGCCTCGGCGCACACGCCTTGCGGGTAGGCGGCGTTTTCGACATTGCAGCCGCCATGGATGCGGCCGCGCTCGTCGAGCACCGCCGCGCCCACCAGGAACTTGGAGTACGGCGCATAGGCGTTCAAGCGCGCGTCGCGGGCGGCCAGCAGCAGGGCCTGGGTCAACGCGTCGCTCAGGGCAGCGTGTGGCATCGGCTTCAACGCTCCTTCAGGTAGGGCTTGCCCAGCGCCGCCGGCGCCATGCTGCGGCCGATGAAGCCGGCCAGCAGCACTACGGTCAGCAGGTAGGGCAGCGCCTGGATGGCCGGTACCGGCACCTCGCCGATTCCGGGCAGGTGCACGCCTTGCAGCCGGATGGCCACCGCGTCGAGAAAACCGAACAGCAGGCAGGCCCAGAACGCGCCCACCGGGTGCCACTTGCCGAAGATCATTGCCGCCAATGCCATGAAACCCCGCCCTGCCGTCATGCCCGGCACGAAGGAGGCATTCTGCGCCAGCACCAGGTAGCTGCCGGCCAGGCCGCACAGCAGCCCGTTGAGCGTGAGCGCGGCATAGCGCAGGCGCTGCACCGACACCCCGGCGGCATCCACCATGTGCGGGTTCTCGCCAACGGCGCGCAAGCGCAGGCCGAAGCGCGTGCGGTACAGCAGCCACCACACGGCAGGTACCAGCGCCAGCGCCGCATACACCAGCAGGTTGTGGCCGAGCAGGCCTTCGCCGATGATTTGGCCAAGCGTAGGGCCGAGCCAGCCGCCGACCCCCGGCACGCTGGGCAGCGCCGCCGCCGCGCCGGGCCACAGCGGCACCAGCCGCACCTCGGCGCTGACCGGCGGCGTCTGCCCACCCTGCTGGAACCAGGCGATGCCCAGCACCACCGTCAACCCGGCGGCGATGATGTTCACCGCCACGCCCGACACCACCTGGTCACCGCGGTGGCTGACGCAGGCCAGGCCGTGCAGCCACGACAGCAGCACGCTCACGCCCATGGCCAGCGCCAGCGCCAGCGTCGTCGAGCCGTAGAGTGCGCCGGCCGCGGCGGCGGCAAAGGCGGCGAAGAGCATCTTGCCTTCGAGGCCGATGTCGATCACGCCCGAGCGCTCGCAGATCAGGCCGGCCAGCGCGCACAGCAGCAAGGGCGTGGCCACGCGCAGCGTGGAGGCCAACAAGCCGCCGATCAGGGCCTCATCCACGCGGCACCTCGGCCAGCGCTGCCCGGGGCTGCAGCCAGCGCAGCGCACGCGCCAGCCAGGGCGCGCCGACATAGGCCAGCGCGCCGGAGAACAGCACGATGAAGCCCTGCAGCGCCACCACCATGTCGCGGCTGAAGCCGCGCACTTCGAAGCTCACCTCGGCCCCGCCCTGGAAGAGCGCACCGAAGAGCAGGCTGGCGAGCACGATGCCCAGCGGGTGGTTGCGCCCCATCAGCGCCACGGCAATGCCGGTGAAGCCGGCGCCGCTGACGAACTCGAGCATCAGCTTGTGGTGCACGCCGGCGATCTCGTTCATGCCCACCAGCCCGGCCAGCGCGCCCGAGATGGCCATCGACAGCAGCACCTGGCGCTTCGGGTCGATGCCGGCATAGGCCGCCGCGCCGGGGCTGGCACCCACCGCGCGCAGCCGATAGCCGGCGCGCCCGTGCCACAGCAGCAGGTACACGCCCACGGCCGCGGCCAGCGCCAGCAGCAGGCTCAGGTTGAGTGGCGAGGCCGGCCATGGCACACCCAGCCAGGCCAGCGCGTCGTGCATGCCGGGCAGCTGCGCGCCTTTAGCGAAGGGCGCGCTTTCCACCGCCATCAGGCCCGGCGGCTTGAGGTGGTTGACGAGCAGCCAGACGAGCAGCGTGCTGGCCAGGAAGTTGAACATGATGGTGGTGATGACCACATGGCTGCCCCGGTAAGCCTGCAGCCAGGCCGGCACTGCCGCCCAGGCCATGCCGAAGAGCGCGCCGCCCAGGCACATCAGCGGCAGCAGCAGCCAGGC
>DASQFA010000506.1:0-3546 GCA_035633375.1 Rubrivivax sp. | reverse complement strand
ATGCTCGGGCTGCTGAGCCTGGATCTCATCGGCATCCAGGGCGCGGTGATCCAGATGGTCAGCCACGGCCTGGTGGCGGCCGGGCTGTTCCTGATGGTCGGCATGATCTACGAGCGCTGCCACACGCGTGAACTGTCGGCCTATGGCGGGCTGGCCAAGCTGCTGCCGGTGTATTCGGTGTTCTTCATGATCCTCACGCTGGCCTCGGTGGGCCTGCCCACGACGAGTGGTTTCACCGGTGAATTCCTGGTGCTGCTGGGTGCCTTCAAAGCCGCCTGGCCTCAGTACCAGGCGGGCCAGAGCCTGCCGCTGCTGCTGGCGGGCTTGGCGGTGTCCGGCATCGTGCTCGGTGCGCTGTACATGCTGCGCTTTGCGCTCGGCTTCCTGTATGGCTCGGCCAAGGCACCGCACCAGCCGCTGGCCGACCTGAGCGGGCGCGAGAAAACCATCCTCGGCCTCATCGTCGCGGCGGTGTTTGCGCTCGGCCTGTTCCCCGACGAGCCGATGCGCAAGACGGAGCTGGCGGCGCGGGCCTACCAGCAACTCGTCACCACGTCCAGACTTCCGGAGAGAGCGCCATGATCGGCCGCGACGTGCTGCTGGCCATGCTGCCCGAGCATCTGCTGTTGCTGGGCATCGTGCTGCTGATCGTGCTGGAGATCGCCGGCCTGGCGCAGCGCGCGTCGCTGATGGTGGCGCTGGCGGCAGTGGCGGCCGCGGTGCTGGCGGCAGCCCGCCTGTCCTTCGACGGCTATGCCGCGGCGCCCTTTGCCGGGCACTTCTCGGTGGATGCGGCCACGCTGCTGGCCAAGGCGATCGTGCTCGCGCTGGCGCTGCCGGTGCTGGCGATGTCGCGCGACGAGTTCGAGGGCGTGGAGTTCCCGGTGCTGCTGCTGTCGTCGCTGTACGGCGTGGGGCTGATGCTGTCGGCCGACAGCTTCCTGACGCTGTTCCTTGGCCTGGAAATCATGTCGCTGCCGGTCTACGTGCTCGTGCTGCTGGCCTACCGGCGGCCGCAAAGCGCCGAGGCCGCCATCAAGTACCTGGTGCTCGGCGGCACCTCCACGGCCATGTTCCTGATGGGCGTGTCGCTGCTCTACGGCGCCAGTGCTTCGATGGACATCGCCGTCTTCGCACAGGCGCTGGATTCACCCGACCTGCTGGTGCGCGCCGCGGTGGTGCTGGTGATCCTGGCCTTCTTCCTGAAAGCCGCGATCGTGCCCTTCCATGCCTGGGCGCCGGATGCGTACGAGGGCGCGAGCGTGCCTGTCACCGCCTACATGGCCGTGGTCGTCAAGGCGGCCGTGCTGCTCGCCGCCGTGCGCGTGTTCGGCCCCGCCACCCTGGCCTCGCCGATGCTCCAACTGGTGGCCGTGCTGCCGCTGGCGTCGATCGTCTGGGGCAACCTGGCGGCGATGCGCCAGGGCAGCTTGCGCCGCATGGTGGCCTACAGTTCCATCGCCCACGCCGGCTACCTGTTCTATGCGCTGCTGGGCGCACCCGAGGGCCGACTGCAGGCGGTGACCTTCTACCTGCTGGCCTACGGCGTGCTGAACCTGCTGGTCTTCGCCGCGCTGCCGCCGGCGGCCGACGACCGCCAGCGCGACCGGCTCGACAACCTGAAGGGCCTGTTCCACCGCTCGCCCTTTGCCGCGCTGATGATCGGCATCGCCATGCTGTCGCTGGCGGGCATCCCGCCCTTTCCCGGCTTCGTCGCCAAGTTCCTGATCTTCAAGAACGTCATCGCCGCCGGCTACACCACCTATGCGGTGCTCGGCCTGGTGGGCAGCTATCTCGGGATCTATTTCTACCTGCGCGTGATCCAGTTCATGTTCATGAGCCCGGATGCAGCCGTCGCCACCGAGGGCCCGCGCCGCTTCGCGCTGGGCGCCAGCCTGGCCTGCCTGGCCGCCGCGCTGTGGGTGTCGGTGTTCCCCGGCTGGGTGATCGCGCGCCTTTAGTGCATCGCAAAGCGCAGTCCCGTGCGCCTGTATGGCCTGTACGGCCTGTACGGCGTGAACAGGCTCATGGCGCAGCGCTCGCAGGTTTGGGCCGCGACCGGAAGCGTCACTGCACTTCGATCTGGCCGGTGGCCCGCGCGCGGATCAGCGACCAGGACAGGCCGAACCCAAGCACGGCGCCAAAGACGATGAGCCCGATCCAGACCATCGTGCCGCGTCCGGCAGCGTGCAGCACGTCCATGTCGAAGAGCATCCAGGCGAAGCTGCCGAGCAGCAGGCAGCCGAGGATCAGCCCGAGCGCGCCCAACGCCACGTGAGCGGTGCGCAGGCACACCACCCAGGCGATGAGCAATCCGACGCCGAGGAATGACTTCACCGGCGTCAGGCCCAGCGGGGGCTCGACGAACCAGTGGTAGAAGGATTGCCCGCTCGGGTTGAAAGTGACAAGCACCAGCGCGATCGCCAACACGACCCGCAAGGCGATGCCCACCCCGGAAATACCTTGAACTGCCATAGTGCAGGAATGTTACCGCAGCATTCACCCCGTCCCGCGCGACCGGGTGTGCTCGCGCGAGGAGGCGCTGCAATGGTTGCGGCGCTTTCCCGTCCCGGTGAGCGAAGGCCCGTCGGCCGAGATCGAGGTGCGACTGCTGTACGCGTGGCAGGATTTCACGAGCGGCACATCGCTCGAGCGCATCCGCGAGATCGGCCGTCCGAATCAGACCGTCTGATACGCAATTGCGTGTCCACATTGAATTGGCTGCAAGCGGCGCATAGCGGGTGCTCTGTGCGTCTGCCTTATTCCGTGCGAAATGCTTCTCTGGAGCAAAGCCGGCGTGGGGGTGGCCGGCTACGTTCAGATGAATTCTTATTCACTCCGCCGGCCACCCCCACACCGTCTTTGAGGGCAGCGGCAGCGGTGTTCGGCAGGCCGAGAAAGCCGCCGCACTCACGCAGTGGGGCCTTTGCGCGGCGGTGGCGGACAACGAACCCGGCCGGCAATGGGGTGGCCAACGGAGAGAATAAGAATTTGCTGAACGGAGTTGGCCACCCCATTGACGGCCAGCGGGCGCAAAGGGTTGAAGCGAACGTCCGCAATGAGCGCGTCAGCGAAGGGCAGCTTTGCGCCGAAACACGTCGCTCGACAGTGGGCGACTTTCTTGATGATTGATCGCGAACTCGTACAAGACCCGAGCTTCCTCAGGAGAACACGGTGGCTGCGCCAGGTTCTCGTCAACCGGCACGCCAAGGACATGCAACGCTCCCGGGCAATCTTCAAGGCACTGGGACCGAGTTTCGATCCGCCCTTCACCTACGAGCAAGGGGCTTGGCATGACCAGGTCGTGCTGATCGAGATCCAGGCTTCGCGCAACGCCGCACTCAGCGATGCCACGCGCGCGCGTGCCCCCAACGAACCCTGAAGTGCCGTGCGCTACGCGCACGCTCAGGACCGCCGCGATGCGTCGCCAACCGTCTCAGGTGCCCGCGCGCTTGGCCACCGGCGAATGCATGTCGAGCAACTGCACCCGCGTGGCACGCAGCCGCTCGGACACCACACCCATCAGGCGCAGCATGAAGGCCAGCC
>DASQFA010000505.1:0-6565 GCA_035633375.1 Rubrivivax sp. | reverse complement strand
GTCGATGTCCTCGTCCTCGATCCACTCGGCCACCGGGTTCAGGTGGAAGGCGTACTTCAGCCGCCGGTTCCACGGCGCGCTGAAGCCGCGGTAGGTGCGGAAGTCGTGCATCAGCCGGCGCAGGAAATCGCGCGGCGCGCCTTCCGGCAGCTTGAAGATCAGCAGCCCGCCGACGTGGTTGGGCGTGGCCCGCGACTCGGTCATGATCCAAGCGGCGTCCAGGGGGCTCAGGCGGGTGCTGGTCATCGGGTCGGCTCCTTGACTTGCGAAGCGGGTCGCTGGAACCGCATTCTGTTGCTTGGCCGGTGCGGCCCGGGCCGGCACTCAGGGTTTTTCGCTAGGGCGACTGCGTCACCCTGCAGGCCGGCATTGCCGTCGAGCATGCGCGCGCGCGCAGCGACGAGGGCACCGACTGGGCCGCCATCGTCCAGTACTACGGGCTGCTGCTGCGCCTCAGGCGCGGTCCGCTTCGCCGCGGCGCCGCAAGCGCCGCCGTCGCTTCAAACGCACCCGCAGGTGCCACACGCCGTTGACCAGCAGGTAGGCCAGCAGCGAAAAGCCGAACGAGAAGATCAGCGTACCCACGAGCAGCGGCTTGCCGATGTCCTTCAGCGTGACGATCCACTTCGACCAGCCGCTCAGTGCGGGGCCGGCGCTCTGCAGCGTCGCCGGCTGTCCGACCAGCACGCCCGGCTTGTGCTCGGCGTCGACCGGCTCGTCGAGCACGCGCGCACCCACCCACCAGGCGGCGTAGTACACCGGTCCGAAGGTCGGTGGCGTGTTCACCAGCGTGGCCACCACCGCGGCCGGCACGTTGGCGCGCAGCGCGATCGACAGGGCCGCGGAAAGGGGAATCTGCGCGATCGGCGTGATGAACGCGAAGAACACGCCGATCGCCGCGCCAGTGGCCACGCCGCGGCGGCTCACGTGCCACAGCCGGGGATGCAGCAGCGACGGCCCGAGCCAGCGCAGCCAGCGGTTGCTGGCAATCGCCTGGGGCGTGGGCATCAGACGGCGAAGTCGATCGAACATGAAAGGGCGAACGCTAATGGAGCGGGCCGGCGATGTGAACGCCGGCGCGCCGGGCATTGTCACGGATGCCGCAACCGGCAGCCGTTCGTCCGAGCCCGGATCCTCGGGCCTCTTGTCCGAAACGGGGGTGCGCCGTGCGTTGCGCTCGAGCAGACGCCTGCCTGCATTCACAGCACCTGTTCGTAGAGCTGCGCGTACTGCTCGGCCGTGGGCTTGACCGGCGCGCCGAAATGCGCCAGGTCGCCCAGCGCATAGGGCACCAGGTCGGGGATCATCTCGCGCGTCACGCCCAGTGCGGCCAGGCCCTTGGGCAGGCCGATGGCGGCATTGCGCGCCGCCACCGCATCGGCCAGGTCCGCGCCGGCGTCCAGACCCATGGCCTGGCGCAGCCGCACGTACTTGTCCTCGCAGGCGGCGGCGTTGAAGCGCAGCACGGTGGGCAGGATCAGCGCGTTCAGCGTGCCGTGGTGGGCGCGCAGATCCTCGCGCCGGCCGATGGCGTGGCTCATCGAATGCACCGCGCCCAGGCCCTTGATGAAGGCCATCGCGCCTTCGGTCGAGGCCATCATCATCTGCCAGCGTGCCTCGCGGTGGCTGCCGTCGGCCACCGCCGTCTCGATGTGGCGCCAGCCGCGGTACAGCCCGTCCAGCGCCACGCCCTCGGCCGGCGGGTTGACGGTGGGCGTGAAGAAGGCCTCGATGCAATGCGTGATGGCATCCATGCCGGTGGCCGCGGTCATCAGCGGCGGCAGGCCGAGCGTGAGTTCCGGGTCGCAGATGGCCACTTTGGGGATCAGCTGCGGGTTGGCTACGGTCAGCTTGCGTCCGCCCTCGAGCACGATGACCACGCCCACCGAAACCTCGCTGCCGGTGCCCGAGGTGGTGGGGATGCAGATCACCGGCGCCACGCCGCGGATGTGCTTGGCGCCGCCTTGCAGCGGGTCGAAGCGCGCCAGCGGCTCGCCCGACACCGCCAGCAGCGCCACCGTCTTGCCCAGGTCCATCGACGAGCCGCCGCCCAGGCAGACGACGCCGTCGCAGCCCTCGGCGCGGTACAGCGCCAATGCCTGCAGCGTGGCGCGTTCGGTCGGGTTGCCCGGCGTGCCGTCATAGACCGGCAGGCTGGCGGCATCGGCCAGGCCGGCGAGCACGCGGTCGAGCAGGCCGGCCGCACGCACGCCGCGGTCGGTGACGAACAGCGGCCGCGCCATGCCCAGGCGCTTGAGTTCGGGCGCGAGCATCTTGATCGCGCCATGGTCGAAGTGGGTGGTGGTCAGGTAGCTCAGGATGGGCATCGCGGTCGGGCTTTCGGGTGGTGCTTTTGGGTGGTGGCGGCAGGTGGTGCATGGCGTGATGGGGGCCGCAGGCTTGGGGGCTGGCGGCCGCCGCACGCGCTGCCGGCCATGGCGTGGCCTCAGCCAGGCAGCGCCGGCACGCCCCAGATGGTCCATGCCGCCATCAAGGCCCAGGCGGCCAGCGTGGCCAAGATGTTGCGCCCGGCATTGTTCTGTGCAAACAGCGCCCCGTTCCAGTAGGCCACCGGCTTGCCGGCCTGTGGCCTGCCGGGCACGAAGCGGCGCACCTGGGCGCAGTAATCGGCATAAGGCACGCCGAAGATCGGCTTGAGATGCGCCTCCTCGCGCTGCACGCGCGCATCCATGTAGAGCCAGTAGATCACCGCATACGCCGCCAGCACCCACCATTGGCCGAGCAGCATCAGGAAGCCCAGCGGGATGAAGAAGCGCCCCAGGTACATCGGGTTGCGCACCATGGTGTAAGGCCCGCGGATGGTGAGCGTGGTGTTCTTGTCGAGCGAGGCGAAACACCAGGTCTGGATGAACACGCCGAACATGGAGACGATGAAGCCGGCGAGCAGCCACTCACGCTTGACGAAGGGCGCCAGCAGCAGCAGCACCACGATGAACAGCGGCAGGCGCAACTTGACCAGCAAGCTGCGCAGGCCGGGGTGCTGGAACAGGCCATCCGAGGTCGGTTTCATGCGGCTATTGTCCCCCGCTCGCTCATGGTGCCGCTGAACCCGGCCGCGGGCGTTTCTTGCGCAGCCCGAGATAGCCGCGCAGGAACCACCAGCGCCGCCAACGGTTCAGCCGCTCGAAGCTGGCCAGGCGCTGCGCCCCCATCGTCTCGGGCTGCCAGGCCTGCCACTTCTTGTACACGCCGCTCAGGTCCATGGCCTCGAACCATGCGCGCATCGCCCTCGGCATCCAGCGTGTGGACAGCGCGGCCTGGAAGTCGATGATGCCGGGCGCGCCGCTGGGCATCATCAGCAGGTTGCCGCCGCCGCGCGTGTCCAGGTGCACGAGACCGCGCGCGTGCACCTGGCCGAGCAGCGCTTCCAGCGCCACCAGGTACTCGGTGCTGACCTGGGCTGCCTCGACACGCGCCAGCGTGCGCCCGGGCACGAAGCGCGCCGCCATCGAGAAGGCATCGACGCGAAAGGCCCGCGACGGCACGCCGGCAATGCCCTCCAGCCGGCGCAGCGCACCTACCTCGCGGCCCAGCAGGAAACGGCCGATGCCGTGCCGCACGACGAAGCTGCGCGACGAAAAGTCCTTGAAGATCCAGTCCACGCCGTCGATGCGCACGCGTTCGACGCGCGCATTGGCGAAGCGGCCGTCGCGCAGCAGTTCGCGCTCGGCCAGGTCCAGCTGCTCGCGCTCGAAGGCGGGCGGGGAAGGGTTGGGGTCGGGGCTCATCGACGGCACGGGCGCGGCACAGGCGCGGCACGGGCCGTGAGGCACCGCGGCCCGCGATTGTGACAGTGCGGGTGCCCCGCCGGGCTGCGCGCTCAGCGTCGCAGCACTGCCAGCCACTCGCGCTGGGCGTGGCTGAGCGCATCGTCCGGCGTGAGCATGGCGTACTGCAGCGCCGAGCGGATGTCCGCGTCTTCCTCGGGCAACGGGCCGGCCAGCAATGCGTCGAGCAGTGCCCGCGCGCGCTCCAGGCTGTCGCGGTACTGGGCCAGGATGGCGCTGACGCTGACATGCATGGCCGGGTCTTCCATCCAGCAGTCGTAGTCGGTGGCGATGCACACCGTGGCGTAGCAGATCTGCGCCTCGCGCGCGAGAAAGACCTCGGGCACGTTGGTCATGCCCACCAGCTGGCAGCCGACCTGGCGCATGAACAGGCTCTCGGCGCGCGTGCCCAGGCGCGGGCCTTCGACGCAGGCGTAGCTCACGTCGCGGTGCAGCTTGATGCCCATGGTGGCGGCCTGGCCGGCGGCCCAGTCGATCAGCTTCGCGCTGGCCGGCTGCGCGGTCGATACATGCGCGGCCACGCCCTCGCCGAAGAAGCTGCGCGCGCGGGCGCCGCGCGTCCAGTCGAAGTACTGGCTGGGCATGGCCAGGTCGCCGGGCGCGATCTCCTGCACCAGGCTGCCCACGGCCGAGAAGCCCAGGATCTGCGTCGCGCCGGCGCGCTTGAGCGCATAGATGTTGGCGCGGTAGTTCACCTCGTGCGGCAGCAGCTTGTGGCCAGTGCCGTGCCGCGCCAGGAAGAGCAGTTCTCGCCCGCCCAGCCGGCCCTTGGCAATCTGGCCCGAGGGCAGGCCGAAGGGCGTGGCCGCGTCCAGGCGATCTTCCACCTGCATGCCGGCCAGCTCGTAGATGCCGGTGCCGCCGATGACTGCGAGCATGTGCCCTCCTGAGGCCGAAGTTGCGCAGCGGCATTTTGCCCTTGCGTGCCGACTGCAGCGCGGCATGCACGGCCATTGCGCGGCCGTGCGCGCCGGACAGCGGCCATCCGGGCATCAAGGCGGCACGGGCCCGGGCACTCGGACACGGCATCATAGGCAGGTGAGATCTTCCGGGAACAGGGCCGACGGTGCCCAGGAGCAGCCGGCCCCGGATGGGGCCACCTGGCAGTTCGAGCATGGCCTCTGGACCCTTCGACTTCAGGGCCGATGCGGCGGCGCGCACGCGGCCTGGCCTGCGCTGCCGCCGACACTCGGCGATGCGGGCCGCGTGCGCATCGATGCGCACGCGCTGCAGCACTGGGATGCCGGGCTGGCGGCTGATCTGTGGGCCTTGCGTGCCCAGCTGCAGCAGCGCGGCATCGGCGTCGATCTGGCCGGCCTGCCCAGCGCGTTGACCGATGTGCTGCTGTTGGCGGCCTGCGCCGACACGGCTATCGACAGGGCTGCACCGGCGCCGGCCCGGCCCGTGCTGCACCGCGCGCTGCACGAGGCCATGCTCACCATCGCCTTCCTCGGCGAGGTGCTGATCGCGCTGGCGCGCTGGCTGCGCGGCCGCGCTGTCGTGCGTGCGGCCGATGTGCTGCAGCAACTCGACCAGACCGGCCCCCGTTCGTTGCCGATCGTGCTGCTGACCTGCTCGCTCGTCGGCCTGATGCTGGCCTACATGGGCGGTGCCCAGCTCGGGCGCATCGGGGCGCAAGACTTTCTCGCCGAAGTCGTCACCGTGGGCATGGTGCGCGAGCTGGCCGGCCTGATGACGGGCGTGATCCTGGCCGGGCGTGTGGGCGCCGCCTTCGGCGCGCAACTGGCCACCATGCAGGCGGGCGAAGAGGTCGACGCGCTGCGCGTCTTGGGCGTCGACCCGATCGCGCACCTGGTGCTGCCGCGCCTGCTGGCGCTGCTGTTGATGGCGCCCGCGCTGTTGGCCTGCGGTGCGCTGGCCGGCATCGCCGCTGGCTGGCTGCCTGCGGTGCTGGTCTACGGTGTCAGCAGTGCCGAATACCTGCAGCATGGCCTGCGCGCGCTGAGCGCCACGCACCTTTGGATCGGCCTGTTCAAGGGCATGCTGTACGCGGCGCTGGTGGCGCTGGCGGGCTGCCGCGCGGGCCTGCATGCCGGGCGCAGCGCCCAGGCCGTGGGCGAAGCCACCACGGCGGCGGTGGTCAAGGCGCTGGTGTGGATCGTGGCGGCGGCCTGCGCCACCACGGTGGCCTTCACCGCCCTGGGCTTTTAGTTCATGGTCGAAGACACACACACGGTGCTGGTGCAGGTGCGCGGCCTGTCGGTCATGGCCGGCGGGCAGACGGTGCAGCGCGGCCTGGACTTCGAGGTGCGCCGTGGCGAGGTGCTGGTCATCGTCGGGCCCAGCGGCTGCGGCAAGAGCACGCTGCTGCGCCACCTGGTCGGGCTCGAGCTGCCGGCGGCGGGCCAGGTGCTGTACGACGGCCACGACCTGCACCGCGGCGCCGAAGAGCCGCGCGCCGCGCTGCGCCGGCGTTTCGGCGTGATGTTCCAGGCCGGGGCGTTGTGGAGTTCGATGACGCTGGGCGAGAACCTGATGCTGCCGATTCGCCTGTTCACCCAGCTCGACGCCGTCGAGCGCGAGCGCCGTGCCCGCTTCAAGCTGGCGCTGGTCGGGCTGGACGGCGGCTTCGACCTGATGCCGGCGCAGCTGTCGGGGGGCATGCGCAAGCGCGCCGCGCTGGCCCGTGCACTGGCGCTCGACCCCGAGCTGCTGTTCCTCGACGAGCCCGGCTCGGGCCTGGATCCGCTGAACGCTGCCCGGCTGGACGAGCTGGTGCTGCACTTGAGGCAAGA
>DASQFA010000504.1:0-19020 GCA_035633375.1 Rubrivivax sp. | reverse complement strand
GTAGACGAAGGTGGGCATGCGGAATTCGTCCTTCACGCGGCGCACGATGTCCAGGTAGGGCATGCCGGGCTTGACCATCACCATGTCGGCGCCTTCGGCGATGTCGAGCGCCACCTCGCGCAGCGCCTCGTCGCTGTTGCCAGGGTCCATCTGGTAGGCCTTCTTGTCGCTCTTGCCCAGATTCTTGGCCGAGCCCACGGCATCGCGGAAAGGCCCGTAGAAGGCGCTGGCGTACTTGGCGCTGTAGGCCATGATGCGCGTGTGCATCGCGCCCTGCGCTTCCAGCGCACCGCGGATCGCGCCGATCCTGCCGTCCATCATGTCGCTGGGCGCGACGATGTCGACGCCGGCCTCGGCCTGCACCAGCGCCTGCTTCGTGAGCACGGCCACCGTGCTGTCGTTGACGATGTAACCCGTGTCGTCAAGCAGCCCGTCCTGGCCGTGGCTGGTGAAGGGGTCGAGCGCCACGTCGGTAAGGATGCCCAGTTCCGGGAAGCGCCTTTTCAGCTCGCGCACCGCGCGCGGCACCAGGCCGTCGGGGTTGGTGGCCTCGCGTCCGTCAGGGGTTTTCAGCGCCGGCTCGATCACCGGGAACAGCGCCATCACCGGGATGCCCAGCGCCACGCACTCTTCGGCCACGGCATACAGCCGGTCAAGGCTGAGCCGCTGCACGCCGGGCATGCTGGGCACGTCCTGCGCCTGCCGGCTGCCGCCCTGCACGAACACCGGCAGGATCAGGTCTTGCACGCCGAGCCGGTGTTCGCGCACCAGCGCACGGGTGAAGGCGTCGCGGCGCAGACGGCGCGGGCGGCTGGCAGGGAAGGGCGGGGGTGTCGACAAGGCCGGCGTCCTTGAAGTGATGCGGCGCTTCGCAAGAAGCCCTGGGAGGTGCGGCGAAGCGGGTTAGGGAAAGCCTGGAAAAGCACGCTGTCAAAAACGTGTTTTCCTCTGCTAGAGTCGAAATCGAATGATAGCCGCAAGGCCGTCGTTCCCTGCTTTTCCTCCCTGAGCAGGTGCCTTAGCGTGATGACAGCGATAAGGCTTGCCGGCCCCGGCCTTGTGCCGGGGCCACTTTTGCCCGCACAGCCGGATCCCCGCGCTGCATGCCGCAGCCGCAGCGCCCGCGATAATTGCGGCATGAGCAGCGGCTACCTCTGGATCAAGTCCTTCCACATCGTCTTCGTGGCGAGTTGGTTTGCCGGCTTGTTCTACCTGCCACGCCTGTTCGTGAACCTGGCGATGGTGCCGCCCGACAGCCATGCCGAGCGTGAGCGCCTGTTGCTGATGTCGCGCAAACTGTACCGCTTCTGCAGCCTGCTGATGGTGCCGGCCGTGGTGCTGGGCCTGATCCTTTGGCTGGGCTATGGCATCGGCCTGGGGCGTGGCGATGGCTGGATGCATGCCAAGCTGGCACTGGTGCTGCTGGTGCTGGGTTACCACTTTGCGTGCCGTGGCATCGTGCGGCGCTTCGAGCAGTCCGCCAATCGCCGCAGCGAGCGCTGGTACCGGGTGTTCAACGAAAGTTCGGTGCTGCTCTTCGTCACGATCGTGGTGCTGGTGGTCGTCAAGCCTTTCTAGCGCCGGTGGCCCTGTCCCTGCGTCAACGCAGTTCCGCGGCCCCGCTGGCGCTGGTCTACGCGGCACTGGTGCTTTATGCCAGCCTGTACCCGTTCACCGGTTGGCGCTGGCCGCCCGGCCCCTCTCTGGGCTCCCTCTTGCAGCTGCCCTGGCCGCCCTGGCGCGACCCCTTCGACGTGTGGTCCAACGTGCTCGGCTACATGCCTCTGGGCGCGCTGTGGTATCTCGCACAGGTGCGTGGCGGCAGGCCGGGCTGGCTGGCCGGGTTGCTGGCGCTGCTGGCCGCTGCTACGCTGTCCTATGCTACCGAGGTGACGCAGCAGTTTCTTCCCGGACGCGTGCCGTCACGTGTCGATTGGGCGTTGAACTGCGCCGGCGCCGCCGCAGGTGCCGCGCTGGCGGCGCTGATGCAGGCCCTGGGCTTGCTGCAGCGCTGGCAGGTCACGCGCGAGCACTGGTTCGTGCGCGACAGCGCCGGAGGCCTGAGCCTGCTGGCGTTGTGGCCCATCGGTCTGCTCTTTCCGACGCCGGTGCCGCTGGGCCTGGGGCATGTGGGCAACGAACTGCGCGAGGTGCTGGTGCGCCTGTTCGACGATGTGCCCTGGGCCGGCGGACTGCGCGTGCTGCTGGAAAGCTCCGGCACCTGGGTCGAGCCCTTGCCGCTGATATCGGAAGCCATGGTGCAGGTGTTCGGCTTTCTGGCGCCGTGCCTGGTGGCTTTCAGCGTTGCGCGGCGCGGCTGGCGCCGGGCCGCGCTGGTGCTGGGCCTGTTGCTGCTCGGGGTTGCGGCGACCACCTTGTCCACTGCGCTGAGCTTCGGCCCGGTGCATGCCATGGCCTGGCTCACGCCCCTGAGCCTGCCGGCTCTGGGCATCGGCACGGTGCTGGCGGGGCTGTGCGCGCTGCTGGACGCGCGCGCCGCGGCCGGTCTGGGGCTGGCGGTTTTGGCCGCTTTGGTGGTCATGGTCAGTCAGGCGCCCGTGGATCCCTACTTTGCCGACAGCCTGCAAAGCTGGGAGCAGGGCCGCTTCATCCGCTTCCACGGGCTGGCCCTGTGGATCGGCTGGCTCTGGCCGTATGCGGCCATGGCCTGGCTGCTCAGCCGACTGGGTTCGCGCGATGCCTCGTGAGTTCAAGGCCATGGCGCAGGGGCCCGCGTGCGCGCTGCCTACAATTCGGCGCATGAGCTACTACCGGCATCACATCTTCTTCTGCCTGAACCAGCGTGACAACGGCGAAGCCTGCTGCTCGATGCACGACCCGCAGGCGGCACTGGATCGTTGCAAGTCACGCGTCAAGGCGGCGGGCCTGGCCGGACCGGGCGGCGTGCGCGTCAACAAGGCGGGCTGCCTGGACCGCTGTGCCGGCGGCCCGGTGGCCGTGGTCTACCCGCAGGCGGTCTGGTACACCTATGTCGATCAGCAGGACATCGACGAGATCGTCGAGTCGCACCTGAAGAACGGCATCGTGGTCGAGCGGCTGCTGATGCCGCCCGAGGTGGGCCGTTGACGGCCCGGCATGCACGCCGTGCGGCCGCTGGAAGCTGCTCGTGGCGGCGCGGCGGGCCCGGCGCGGTGGCCTAGGGTGTGCTCGTGAATGCACACACCCGACACCAAAGCGTCATCGGCCCTTGCGGGGCGATCGAGTGCGCCGTCGACGCGCCGGTCGCAGCGCCTCGCGGTGTGGCCGTGGTCTGCCACCCGCATCCGCAGCACGGTGGGACGATGAACAACAAGGTGGTGCAGACACTGGCGCGCGCCTTCACGCAATTAGGCTACACCGCGGTGCGCTTCAACTTCCGCGGCGTCGGAGCGTCTCAGGGCCATTGGTCGAAGGGCGTGGGCGAGGTCGACGACGCGCTGGCGGTGGTGGCGGCGTGGCGTGCGCCGGGGCAGGCGCTGGTGCTTGCCGGCTTCTCCTTCGGTGCCTACGTGGCCTCGCAGGCCGCAGCGCGCCTGGCCTTGCCGGGCGCGCACACGGCCGGCGGCATCGAGCGCCTGGTGCTGGTCGGTGCGGCCGCCAGCCGCTTCGACATGCCCGCGGTGGCGCAGGACACGCTGGTGATCCATGGCGAAGCCGACGACGTGGTGCCGCTGGCAGCGGTGTTCGACTGGGCGCGTCCGCAGTCTCTGCCGGTGACGGTGGTTCCCGGCGCCGGCCATTTTTTCCATGGGCAGCTGTCGCTTCTCAAATCCCTGGTGCTCGGTGCCTGGCGGCACTAGCGCATCGCCCCCTCATTCCTCGTCTTCCCTAGCCCCAATGAAAAGACTCCTCAGCTTCTGCCTGGCCGCGGCCACGGCACTGTCAACCTTTGCGCAGGCGCCGCAGCCACCGGAGATCGCAGCGCGCAACTACATCCTGGTGGACCTGAGCAGCAACCAGGTGCTGGCCGAGCGCGATGCCGATGCACAGGCCGACCCGGCGTCACTCACCAAGCTGATGACCGCCTACCTGGTGTTTGTCGCGATTCGCGACAAGAAGCTGAGCCTTGAGCAGACGCTGCCGGTGTCGCAGCGTGCCTGGGCCGAGCGCAAGGGCGGCGGCTCGCTGATGTTCATCGACACCACGATGACGCCGAAGGTGGACGACCTGCTCAAGGGCATGATCGTGCAAAGCGGCAACGATGCCTCGGTGGTGCTGGCCGAGGCCGTGGGCGGCTCGCTCGACGCCTTCGTCGCCACGATGAACCGTCAGGCGCAGGCCTGGGGGCTGAAGAACACGCAGTTCCGCAATGTCACCGGCCTGAGCGAGGCCGGCCACTATGCGTCCACGCGCGACATCGCGTTCATCGCCGCGAAGATCATCAACGAGTTTCCCGACTTCTACGCCTACTACTCGATACGCCAGTTCAGCTTCAACCGCATCAAGCAGGACAACCGCAACCTGCTGCTCGGGCGCGACCCCACCGTCGACGGCATGAAGACCGGCTTCACCGATACCGCCGGCTACTGCCTGGTGGCCAGCGCGGTGCGCGACATGCCCAACGGCAAGCGTCGCCTGCTCAGCGTGGTGCTGGGCACGGCGTCGCGCGAGGCCCGCGCGGCTGAAAGCCAGAAGCTGTTGAACTGGGGTTTCCAGGCCTGGGACGCGATCCGCCTGTTCGAGGCCGGCAAGCCGGTGGTCGTGGCGCAGGTCTGGAAGGGCAAGGCCGCCGAAGCCAAGCTCGGCGCAGCCGGCGCCGTGGTCGTGAGCGTGCCCAAGGGCGAAGGCGACAAGCTGAAAACGCAGATCGAACGCACCGACCCGCTGCTCGCGCCCCTGGCCCAGGGGCAGAAGGTCGGGCAGATCAAGGTCAGCACGGCCGCGGGCACGCCTGTGGCCAGCGTGCCGCTGGTGGTGATGGAGCCGGTGGAGCTGGCCGGGCTGATCAGCCGCACCTGGGACGCGCTGCGCCTTTGGATCAAGTAAGCTGCCCCATCATCCGCAAGCAAGGACACGCATGCACAGCCCCCTGCCCGACACGCCGTGCTACCTGAACGGCGAGTACACCCGCGTATGCGATGCCAAGGTCTCGGTGCTCGACCGCGGCTTCATCTTTGGCGATGGCATCTACGAGGTGGTGCCGGTGTATGGCCAGCGCCTCTTCCGCTTCGACGAGCACATGGCGCGCCTGCAGCGCGGGCTGGGCAAGGTGCGCATCGACAACCCGCACGAGCGCGAGGCATGGCTGCAGCGCTGCCGCCATCTGGTGCAGGCGATGGCGCAACAGACCGGCGCAACGGACCAGCTGGTGTATATCCAGGTGACACGCGGCGTGGCGCCGCGCGACCACGTCATGCCGGTGGGCTTGACACCCACGGTGTTCATGATGGTCACGCCGATGAAGCCGCCCACGGCCGAGCAGCGCCATCACGGCGTGGCCTGCATGACGGCGCGAGACTTTCGCTGGGAGCGCGGTGACATCAAGAGCATCTCGCTGCTGGGCAATGTGCTGGCCAGGCAGATGTCGGCCGACCATGGCGCGATCGAGACGGTGATGTTCCGCGACGGCTTCCTCACCGAGGCCGCGGCCAGCAATGTCTGGGTGGTGCACGAAGGCGCGCTGCTTGGGCCGCCGAAGAGCGAGCATGTGCTCGAGGGCATCCGCGTCGAGCTATTGCGCGAGCTTTGCGAGGAGGTGGGCATCGCCTACAACCTGCGGCCGCTGAGCGAATCGGATGTGCGCAGTGCGGATGAGCTGCTGCTCAGCTCGGCCACCAAGGAAGTGCTGGCGATCACGCACCTCGACGGCGAGGCCGTTGGCCACGGCGCGTTGCGCGGCAAGGTCGGGCCGGTGTATGCGCGGCTGCATCAGGCCTACCAGCGCGCGAAGGCGCTGCAGTCGATCTGATCGACGGGTACTTGGTCGCTGCCGTTGCCCGCGCGAACCCTGCCATGGCGACGCCGGACTCACCCTCGCTGATCGAGTATCCGAGCCTGTTCCCCATCAAGGTGATGGGCGCGAACGAGCCCGGTTTCGAGCAGGCGATGGTCGATATCGCGTTGCGCTTCGACCCCGGTTTCGAGCCCCGCACGCTGCAGGTACGCAGCAGCCGCGGCGGCAAATACCTGGGCCTGACACTGCACATCACCGCGACCTCGCGCGAGCAGCTCGACGCGATCTACCGTTGCTTGAGCAGCCATCCGATGGTCAAGGTGGTCTTGTAGTGCGTGTGGTGCGGGTCGTCGCTCGGCCGCATTGGCCCTTGGCTTGCCGGGACTTGCCCGGCGCCACTGCGCCGACGGGCGTTTGGACAAGGCGCTGGCCGGCAGGCCGGTGGCGCTTCGGTGTCATGCTCCATGGCTAATCCCGCCGACACACCGCGGGCTGCCAGCAGGCCAGTGCATTCCTTTGCAGGTGGCGACCACCTGGCGCAACGCGGCATGGCCGTGACGAGACTTCGATGAGCAAACCCCTCGTCATCTTTGGCGTCGGCGATTTGCCTGAGCAGGCGTACTACTATTTCTCGCAGCACGCTGGGCGGCAGGTCGAGGCGTTCACGGTCGATGCCGAGTTCCTGACTACGGACCACTTCGCTGGCCTGCCCGTGCTGCCGTTCGAAGAGACGCAGCGCCGCTTTCCCCCCGCCACGCATGAGCTTTTCGTGGCCATCGGCTATTCCCGGGCCAACAGCGTGCGCCGGCGCGTCTTCCTGGACGCGCAGGCGCGGGGCTACACCTTGCCGAGCTTCGTGCATGAGACCGCGGTCGTCGCGCGCAACGTGCACATCGGTGCGAACTGCCTGCTGCGCGAACTGGCGGCGCTGTCGCCTTTCGCCACGCTGGGCGACAACGTCTTCGTCGGCGTGCATGCCAACGTGTCGCATCATGCCCGCATCGCCAGCCACGTGTTCATTGCCGGCGGCGCCATCGTGTGCGGCCGTGCCATCCTCGGCGAGGGCTGTTTCATCGGCGCCAGCTCGGTGGTGCGTGATCAGGCCAGCGTCGGCCCAGGCTGCATCGTGGGGGCGGGCGCCGTCATCCTGGGTGATTGCGACGCCGGTGGCGTGTACGTGGCCACACCCACGCCGCGTCGGGAACGCTCATGAAGCGCGTGGCGATCGTGCAGTCGAACTACCTGCCCTGGAAGGGCTACTTCGACCTGATCGCCTCGGTCGACGAGTTCGTGCTCTTCGACGACATGCAGTACACGCGCCGCGACTGGCGCAACCGCAACCGTATCAAGACACCCGCTGGCCTGCAGTGGCTGACCGTGCCGGTGCAGGTGAAGGGGCGCTTCGAGCAGCCGATCCGCGACACCTGCATCGACGGCAGCGCCTGGGCCGACAGCCACTGCAAAGCGCTGGCACACAACTACCGGCGCGCGCCGGCTTTCGAAAACACCGCCGCGTGGCTCGAGCCCCTCTTGCGACGGCGCTGGACCCACCTGTCGGTGCTGAACCGCGCGCTGATCGAGGCCGTATGCGCACGGCTGGGCATCAGTACACGGCTCAGCAACTCCTGGGACTACGAGCTGCAAGGCGAGCGCAGCGAGCGGCTGGCGTCGATCTGTGCTCAAGCTGGCGCAGGCGTGTACGTGTCGGGGCCCTCGGCCCGCCACTACCTGGAACTCGTGGCGTTCGAGCGGCATGGCGTGGCTGTCGAATGGTTCGACTACGGCCACTACCCGCAATACCCGCAACTCTGGGGCGCCTTCGAACACGGCGTCTCCATACTCGACCTGCTCTTCAATTGTGGTGACGAGGCGCCGCGCTTCGCATTGCGTCAGCTTGACTCGCCCCACTGAAGCCATGTTGCCCTTCAATCGTCCTTACATGACCGGCCGCGAGTTCGAGTTCATCCGCGAGGCCCATGCCAATGGCAAGCTCTCGGGCGACGGCCCCTTCACGGCGCGCTGCCACGCCTGGCTGGAGCAGCACCTTGGCACGGGCCGGGCGCTGCTGACGCCATCCTGCAGCTCGGCCCTGGAGATGGCGGCGCTGATCGCCGGCGTCGGGCCGGGGGACGAGGTGATCATGCCGAGCTACACCTTCACCTCCACCGCCAATGCGTTCGTGCTGCGCGGCGCGGTACCGGTGTTCGTCGACATCCGCCCCGACACGATGAACCTCGACGAGAACTTGATCGAGCCCGCCGTCACGCCGCGCACCCGGGCTATCGTGCCGGTGCACTACGCGGGTGTCTCGTGCGACATGGGCCGCATTCTTGAGATCGCGGCGCGCCATGGGCTGACGGTGATCGAGGATGCTGCGCAGGGCTTCGGCGCCACCTGGCAAGGGCGGGCGTTGGGCTCGATCGCGACGCTGGGCTGCCTGAGCTTCCATGAGACCAAGAATGTGACCTGCGGCGAAGGCGGTGCGTTGCTGATCAACGACCCGGCGCTGATCGAGCGCGCGGAAATCGTGCGTGAGAAGGGCACCAACCGAAGTGCGTTCTTCCGCGGCGAGGTGGACAAGTACACCTGGTGCGAGGCGGGCACCTCGGGGCTGCCCGGTGAACTGGCCGCGGCGTTCCTTTGGGCGCAACTTCTGGCGGCCCAGGACATCAACGCGCGCCGCCTGGCCATCTGGCACGCCTACCATGAGGCGCTGGAGGAGGCCGAACGCAAGGGCTGGCTGCGCCGGCCCCGGGTGCCCGAGGCGTGCGTGCACAACGCGCACATGTACTACGTGCTGCTGCCCTCGCTGCAGGCACGCAGCGGGGTGATTCGCCGCCTGCGCGAAATGGGCGTGCAGGCGGTGTTTCACTACGTGCCCCTGCACGCGTCGCCTGCAGGGCGCCGCCTGGGCCGGGTCAGCGGGTCGATGCGGCATACCGACGCACTGTCGGATCGTCTGCTGCGCCTGCCCCTATGGATCGGCGTCGACAGCGCAGTGGTGCTCGATGCGCTGCTGCCGGCCTGTGCGGCTGCATGCGTGCCTGCATGAAGATCGTCCACTTGGCGACCGATGAGAAGTTCGTGCCGCTGGCGCAGTCGCTGTTCGAAGAGGCGTTCCCGGGGCAGAGCCGCTACCTGATTGCGAAAACACCACGCGGCGCAAGGCGATATGTCGCTCCAGCCCCCGAGGTCAGCCACCATGGTTCGTTGCGTTTTCGCACGCGCTGGATCGGGCTCGAGTTTGCCGCAGCCGACTGCGTGGTGGTGCATAAGATGTCGTCGCAGCTCGCGCCGGCGCTGCGCTATGTTCGCCCCGATTGCCTCGTGGTGTGGATCTCGGGGGGCGGCGACTACATGCAGCTGCTCGAGCCCCGCCTCGGAAACCTGCTGCTGCCGCGAACGGCCGACCTGCTGCGCCGCGCGCCAGACACGCCGCGCAGCGGCGGGCTGCGGATGCTTTGGGCGAGGCTGCGGACGTGGGGGCGGGCACGACCGCCACGCATCGTGCCTGCACTGCCCAAGCCGCCCGCCGTGGTCTCGGTCGCCCACCGCATCGACGTCTTCAGCGCCAACCCCGCGGATGCAGCGCTGCTGCGCGACGCGCTGCCGTCGCTGCGCGCAAGACTCCATGTCATCCCGTCGTTCACCGTCGAAGACGTGTTCACTGCGGGGGCGCTGGCGATGGCGGGGCCCGACCTGTTGCTCGGCAACTCGGCCACTCCCACCAACAACCACCTCGAGGCGTTGGAGCTGCTTTGCGGCCGGCTGCCGCCTGGCGGCCGGGTGGTGGCGCCGCTGAGCTATGGCAAGGCGTCCATGGGCTACGCCAGTGCGGTGGCCGAGGCCGGCCGCGCTGTGCTGGGCGATCGCTTCGACCCCCTGACCGACTGGATGCCGATCGAGGCTTACAACACGCGCATCGCAGGCTGCGGCTTCGTCTTCATGAACCACCGGCGCCAGCAGGCCGTCGGCAACATCAGCGCGGCCTTCTACAGGGGTGCGAGCGTGTACATGCGGCGCGAGAACCCGCTGTACGGCTTCTTTGCCGGTCTCGGCCTGACGCTGCAAGCCATAGAGACGCTGGAGGCCGATGCGGCCGCGCCGCTGGTGGCGCTGACCGCCGAGCAACAGCGGCACAACCGCCTGGCCATCGAGGCGCGCTACGGGCGTGAGCGTGTCGTCGCGGCAATCCGCGCGCTCGAAGGCTTTCTACACTGAAGCGCGCCTGCGGTTCTCGTACGGTTCGACATGCGAACGATCAACCTGGGCCGGCGCGACTACGCCGGGATCGAGGCCGAAATGCGCTGCTTCACTGAGGCGCGTGGCCCCGACACCGAAGACGAACTCTGGCTCGTCGAGCACGAGCCGGTCTTTACCCAGGGCGTGGCCGGACGCGCGACTCATGTGCTGCGGCCCGGCGGGATCCCGGTGGTGCAGACGCAACGCGGCGGGCAGGTCACCTACCACGGGCCGGGTCAGGTGGTGGCCTACCCGCTGGTGGACCTGCAGCGCCTTGGCATCTACGTCAAGGAGTACGTGTTCCGCATCGAACACGGCGTGTTGCAGGTGCTCGAGGGACTGGGTGTCACCGGACACCGTGTGAGTCGCGCACCGGGCATCTACGTGCGCCTGGCGGACCCGTTCGGCCATGCCCTGCTGCCGGCAGCACTCCCGGGCGCCGACCCGCTTGCCGGCCTGGGCAAGATTGCCGCGCTGGGCATCAAGGTGAGCAAGCACCGCGCCTACCATGGCGTGGCACTGAACGTGGACATGGATCTGGAACCATTTGCGCGCATCGACCCTTGTGGTTACGCCGGCTTGCAGACCGTGGACCTGCGCTCGATCGGAGTGGACGTCACCTGGGACGAGGCCGCTGCGCGACTGGCGGAAAAGCTCTCGCGCCAGCTGAGACCCCGGGGCGCGTTGTGAATTCGGCAGCGGCCGCGCATTCCCGCGGCGTTGCCGATAGACTCGGTGCTTCCCTGCCTTGGCCTGTTTCCTACATGATGAATCCTGCCCACCCGGCATCCTCTGCGAACCCCGACTACGATGCCGCAGCGAAACAGAAGTCACATGCCAAGACTTCGCGTATCCCGATCAAGATCATCCCGGCGGCGATGTTGAAGAAGCCAGACTGGATCCGCGTCAAGGCCGGTTCGCCGAGCACGCGTTTCTACGAGATCAAATCGATCCTGCGCGAGCACCGCCTGCATACCGTGTGCGAAGAAGCCTCCTGTCCGAACATCGGCGAGTGTTTTGGCAAGGGCACTGCCACCTTCATGATCATGGGTGACAAGTGCACGCGGCGCTGCCCCTTCTGCGATGTCGGCCATGGCCGCCCGGACCCGCTGGACGCGGACGAACCGCTGAACATGGCCAAGACGATCGCGGCGCTGAAGCTGAAGTACGTGGTCATCACCAGCGTCGACCGCGACGATCTGCGCGATGGCGGTGCGGCGCATTTCGTGACGTGCATCCAGCGCACGCGTGAGCTTTCTCCGGCCACGCGCATCGAGATCCTCACGCCCGATTTTCGTGGCCGCTTGGATCGGGCGCTGGGCATCCTGAAGGCGGCTCCACCGGATGTGATGAACCACAACCTGGAGACCGTGCCGCGCCTGTACAGGCAGGCGCGCCCGGGTTCGGACTACGCCTTCAGCCTGAACCTGCTGCAGAGTTTCAAGAGGCTCGTGCCGGGTGTGCCGACGAAGAGCGGGTTGATGGTGGGCCTGGGCGAGACCGACGACGAGATCCTGCAGGCCATGCGCGACATGCGCACGCATGGCATCGACATGCTGACGATTGGCCAGTACCTGGCGCCAAGCGGCCACCATCTGCCGGTGCTGCGCTACGTGCATCCCGACACCTTCGGCATGTTCGAGGCCGAGGCAGCGAAGATGGGCTTCACCCATGCCGCGGTGGGACCGTTGGTGCGCTCGAGCTACCACGCGGACCGGCAGGCTCACGCGGCGGGCGTGGCCGACGCCGTCGCCTGAAGCGGCCGCACTCAGGCGGGGGCCAGCAGATGCGCGATGCGCGCGTCCAGCGCGGCAAAGTCGGGCACACCGACGAGGCGTTCGACGATCATGCCGCGCCGGTCGATGAGGAAAGTGGTCGGTGTCAGTTGCACATCGTCGAACTGCCGTGCGATCGCGCCTGTGTTGTCGATGGCCACGCCAAAGGGCAGGTGGTGGGATGCGGCGAATTGCACCACCCGTGAGGGCGGGTCATGACGCATCGCCACAGCCAAGGTGTCGTAGCCTCGGGCCTTGAACTTGTGGTGCAGTGCCACGATTCGTGGCATTTCCTGCACACAGGTGGCGCAAGTGGTGGCCCAGAAGTTCACCAGCACCACCTTGCCCTGCCACGACGCGGTGTCGGTCGCGGAGCCGTCGAGCAGCGTGTAGGCCACGACCGGCACCGGCCGCGCCGCGTTGCAACCCAGCAGCACCGCCCCGGCGGCCAGGCCGAGTGCAAGGCTCAGGCGGCGGCGCGCTGGGTCAATCGGCTGAAGGGGCGTTGCCGGCATGCCGGCAGTCTAGGGCATGTGCGACGCGCGTCGATTCGCCTTCATCCTGTCTTGGACAGCTCGAACATCAGTGCGTTGGGCAAGGCGCCGATGATGACATCGCGACCGATGTGCGAGGTGCGGTGCCCGCCCAGGTCGCTGATCTCGAGCTCGCGTCCTTGCTCGCTGATCTCAATGAAGGCCAGCGAGGGCACCTCGCTGCTCCAGGCGGCGCGCAGTTTGTGGAAGTTCTCGCCCGCCAGCGCGGCTTCGAAGACGATGGCATGCGGCAGCCCGCTGCTGCAGAACTGCCTGGCCTCATCGACCGTGGCGACATAGTCCACCATCAGCCCCATCGGGCGCAGGGTCTCGCGCACGCAGTTGCGGGTTTCGCGCCGGCTGGCGATGACCAGCACATGTCGGCCCACCATCGGTTGGGAGCTGGGGCCGGGTGCCGGGGCATCGTCGAACATGAGCGCCGACAACGTCGCCACGCCTTCGTCGACGGTATGCGGAAACTCGAGCGTGAGCTGCGTCTTGCCCGAGGCATCGTCGCGGTGCATCACCAGGCCCAGCGTCTGCGCCAGGCGCCGCAGCAGTTGCCAGGGGATGGTGTCGAGCCTGTCGCCGGCAGTTACGGCAGGCGTGCCGGGCGCATGCAGGGGCAGTTCGTCGGCGGGGATGTAGGCAAAGCAGCAGGCCAGCCGTGCATGCACCGGCCAGGATTTCACGTCGATGCGGAACTCGATGTGCGAGCGGGCATGCTCGAAGCTCCAGTCGAGCACGGCCTGCAGCAAGGCGGACAGCATGGCTGGATCGATGATGACTTCGGCCGGCTTCAGGTCCTGGCGCAGATCGATGCCGCGCGAGGCGGTTTCGCGCCCTCGCTGCGCCAGCGCGTCGCGCAGCTCTTGCGGCAGGTTCTGCCTTTCCTGGCTCTGGCGCACACGCCCTGTTGCGAAGCGGCTGATCTGTTGCCCGATCATGCCGATGCGGCGCGCGTGATCGATTTCCTCGCGCAGTGCGCGCAACCCGCAGCGGTCGATGCGGCCCGATGTGGCGAAGGCGTTTACTCGCTCCAGGGCGGATGCCATCGGCGCAGCGACTTCGCGACCGAGCTGGCCCACCAACTCGCGATACGCGTCGTCGGGCCCGAGGTCGCGCGCAAACACAGCGCTGTTCTGCCGCTTGCCGGTATGGGGTTGCAGGTCTGAGAATTCCATCAAGTTCACTCCTTAGGCCGTGGCCCGGCGCCGCAGTGCGCTGCGTTCGGGAGATAGCCGGCGCCAGGGTCATGCAGTTGTCTGTACGGGGCCATCTTCTAGGCGGGAGTCTTGGGCCCTGCGCGCATGGCGTACAGCCCGCAACTCAGGGGGTACCCTGGCGCCACGGGGTTGCCGCGGCATTTCTTCACATCGGCCGCGGCTCGATAATCCGTCTGCCATGAATCGAAGCAACAGGGTATGGGTGGCAGCGGGGTGCCTGCTTGTGTCCTGCACGCCGGCACTTGACTGGCGCGAGGTGCACCCCGACGAAAGCGGTGTCACGGCGCTCTTCCCATGCAAGCCCGACAGCCATGCTCGCCGCGTGAGCCTGGGCCCGCATCAGGTGCGGCTGGTGCTGTATGCCTGCAAGGCAGGCGGCTCGACCTGGGCGCTGGCATTTGCGGATATGGCCGATCCGTCGTTGGTGGGCCCGGCGCTGTCCGATTTGCGCGCCGCCGCAGCGCAGAACGTCTCCGCGGCGGCAATGCGGCCACTCCCCCTCAAGGTCGACGGCGCCACACCCAACCCGCTCAGCCAGCGGGTCGAAATCCTGGGGCGCATGCCCGATGGGCGGGCCGTGACGGAACAGCTGGCCGTGTTCACCAAGGGGACCAAGGTGTTTCAGGCGACCGCGCTGGGCGAGAAGCTCGAGTCCGAGGCGGCGGACACGTTCTTCGGCGGTTTGCGCTTCGCTCCATGATCCCCAGGCTGCGTTCGAACAGCAGCCTGCGCCTTGGTCTCGGTCAGGCCGTTGCCGTCGTGCTGGCCTTTGCCTTCGCCTACTTTCTATCGGCGCTGCTGCGCGCCGTGACTGCAACGCTGGCACCGGTGTTCAGTACCGAACTCGGCCTGCGGCCGGCGGACCTGGGCTTGCTTGCCGGCGCCTACTTTCTTGGCTTCGCGGCCATGCAGCTGCCATTGGGTCGCGCCCTCGATCGGTTCGGGCCGCGACGCGTGCTGCTCGTGTTGATGGGTGTGGCCGTGGTCGGCTGCGCGGCCTTTTCACAGGCCGGGGGCCTTGCCTCGCTGATCGCGGCGCGCATGTTGATCGGGATGGGTGTTTCCGCCTGTCTGATGGCGCCGCTGACCTGTTATCGGCACCACTTCGACCACAACACGCAATTGCGCCTGAACTCCTGGATGCTGATGACCGGCTCACTCGGCATGTTGGCCTCGACCCTGCCGGTACAGATGGTGCTGCCGTACTGGGGGTGGCGTGGCCTGTTCATGGGCCTGTCGGCACTGCTGGTGCTGGCAATGGTGTTGATCGGCTGGTTTGCGCCGCACGATGCGCCGGTGGCCTCGGTGCAGCCGGGCAGCCGCTATCGCGACATCATGAGACATCCGCGCTTCGTCGCCATGGCGCCGCTGGGGTTCTTCAGCTATGGTGGGTTGATCGCGATTCAGTCGCTATGGGCCGGGCCATGGTTGACGCAGGTGGCAGGAGGGTCTGCCAGCCAAGCCGCAGGCGGACTCTTCGCCATCAACCTCAGCATGTTGCTGGCGTTCATGTCCTGGGGTGTGGTGATGCCGCGCCTGTCCCGAACCGGCTTGCAGGCAGGCCAACTCGTCTTCTGGGGCTTGCCCGCGAGCATGCTTGTGCTGGCCGTGATCGTCGCGCTTGGCCCTGCGGCGGGCGCCGCGCATTGGGCCCTGTGGTGTGTGTTGTCGACAGTCGTGTCGCTGACCCAGCCGGCCGTTGCCCAGGCCTTCCCGGCTGCATGGGCCGGACGGGCGCTGTCCGCCTTCAACCTGGTGATCTTCTGCGGTGTCTTTTGCGTGCAATGGGGCATCGGTTTGGCGATCGATGCATTCAGGGCTGCCGGATGGGGCGTGGTGGCGTCCTACCAGGGCGCATTCGCCGTCTTCGGCCTGTGTTGCATCCTGGCCCAGGGCTGGTTTCAGGTCTGGCAGCGGCGAATGACGATAATCAGGGTAGACGCTGTCTCATGATGACCACGCTGCTGATCATTGCGCATGTCCCTTTGGCCTCGGCCCTGAAGACCGTGGCAGAGCACGCCTATCCCGAATGCGCGTCGTCCCTTGAGGCGCTTGATGTTGCCAACGGGTCGGACGTCGAGCAGATCGAGGCTGCGGCGCGAGCCCTGCTGCTGCGACATGCGGGCACGGAGACGCTCATATTCGTCGATGCCTTCGGTGCGTCGCCATGCAACGCTGCCATGCGTTTGCTCGACAGCCCCCAAACGCGGGTGGTGGCAGGCGTGAATGTGCCGATGCTCTGGCGCACCCTGTGCCACGGCATGGACGATCCCCTGGACGTGCTGGTCGCGCGTGCAGTGGCTGGTGCCAGCCAGGGCGTGATTCCGGTGACGGTGTCGCGCCCGCAGAACCAGACCCAACGAACGAGTCCCAATGATCAAGCAGGTCGTCACGGTCAGCAATAAGTTGGGCCTGCATGCGCGCGCATCTGCCAAGCTCACGAAACTGGCCGCAACCTTTCAATGTGATGTGCACATGTCGCGCAACGGCCGGCGCGTGAATGCCAAGAGCATCATGGGGGTGATGATGTTGGCCGCTGGAATCGGGTCCGAGGTGGAGATCGAGACCGACGGCGCCGACGAGCAAGCTGCCCTGGACGCGATTGCCGCGTTGATCAACGACAAGTTCGGCGAGGGTCAATAGCGCAGGACGCGCAGCCGAAACTTGCCCTCGGCGCTCGACATACGCGGGTCTGCAGTGCCTGCCCGCGGCGCAGGCGGGCACTGCGCTACAGTGCATCGCATGAGCATTCAGATCTTCGGCATGCCAGTCTCGCGCGGCGTGGCCATCGGGCGTGCGGTATTGGTCGCGTCGAGCCGTGTCGATGTAGCGCATTACTTCATTGCGCTGGACCAGGTCGACGCCGAAGTCGATCGCCTGCGCAAAGCGCGCGACACGGTGGCCACCGAACTCGGCACCTTGCAGCGTGATCTGCCGGATGATGCGCCCGCGGAACTGGCGGCCTTGCTCGACGTGCACCTGATGTTGCTGCATGACGACGCGCTCACGGGCGCCACCGCCAACTGGATCGAGGAGCGGCACTACAACGCGGAGTGGGCGCTGTCCGCGCAACTGGAAGTGCTGGCGCGGCAGTTTGACGAGATGGAGGACGAGTACCTGCGCGAACGCAAAGCCGATCTCGAACAGGTTGTTGAGCGCATGTTGCGCGCACTGTCGCGGGACTCAGCGGCTGCGGAACACGCGGAACATGCGAGCACGCTCGCGGCGCGTGACTTTGCGGGTGAAGACCCCCTGGTGCTGGTGGCAAACGACGTGGCACCTGCCGACATGATGCAGTTCAAGCGCAGCGTGTTCACCGGCTTCATCACCGATGTAGGCGGGCGCACCTCGCACACGGCAATCGCTGCCCGCAGCATGGACATTCCGGCTGTGGTGGGCGCGCGTGAAGCCAGCCGTCTGATTCGTTCCGATGACTGGGTGGTCATTGACGGCGACGCAGGCGTCGTCATCGTCGATCCGTCGCCGATCGTTCTCGAGGAGTACCGCTTTCGGCAAAGGCACAGCGAGCTCGAGCGCGCCAGGCTGAACCGACTGCGCCACACGCCCTCGGTGACGCTCGACGGCCAATCGGTGGATTTGCTCGCGAACCTCGAGCTGCCGAGCGATGCGGGTGGCGCCATCGAAGCCGGAGCCGTGGGGGTGGGCCTCTTTCGCAGCGAGTTCCTGTTCATGAACCGGGGTGCAGACCTGCCCGGCGAGGAAGAGCAGTTCGAGGCTTACCGTGACGCGGTGGTGGCGATGCGAGGCCTGCCTGTGACCATCCGAACTGTGGATATCGGTGCCGACAAGCCTCTCGAGCGAATGTCGGCGCAAGAGCTGCGGCACGAGCATGTGCTCAATCCTGCACTGGGACTGCGCGCCATCCGCTGGAGCTTGTCGGAACCAGGCATGTTCAGGCAGCAGCTGCGCGCCATCTTGCGCGCCAGCGCGTTCGGCCGGGTGCGCATCCTGATCCCGATGGTTGCTCATCTGAGCGAAGTCAGGTCGACGTTGGAGGCCCTGGCGCGTGCCCGCCAGCAGCTAGACGATGCGGGACACGCGCACGCACCCGTCGAGCTTGGCGCCATGATCGAAGTGCCCGCTGCCGCGCTGAGCTTGACGCAATTCCTTCCGCACTTCGATTTCGTCTCCATAGGGACCAATGACCTCATCCAGTACACGTTGGCGATCGATCGAGCCGACGACGCGGTGTCGCACCTTTTCGACCCATGGCACCCGGCTGTCGTGGGCCTGATCGCGAAAGTCATCTCCAGCACCAACGCCGCGGGAAAAGGTGTCAGCGTCTGCGGAGAAATGGCCGGCGATCCGGACTTCACGGAGTTGTTGCTGGCCATGGGGTTGCGTAGCTTCTCGATGCACCACTCACAAATTCCGTTGATCAAGCAACGCATCCTGCGTGCCGACACGCGTCGACTCGCCGCGGCACTCGCACGTGTCTTGGCGGCAGATAGCCCGCAACTCGAAACGACGTGGGCGTTTGCCGCGCCGGGACACTAGTCGCAGCGGCAGCGCGCGAGCGCTGCGCGAGGCGGACGTGGCTACGATCACGTTCCTCACGAAGTCGGGGCGTGTGGAGTCAAGGCATCTCGCTACGCAAACGTGGTATAGTCTTAGGCTGCGCTTGAGGCACAAGCTTGTCAAAGCCAGATCGGTAAGGACAGGCGGACACTGCCGACCGAACGCAGAGAGGCTTGACAGGACTTCAAGAGCCGTGTCATACTTCGCCTTCTTTGTTGCTGACGAATTTCGCAGCGGCAAAGACAGCTCTTTAACAACAAACAGCCGATAAGCGTGGGCGTTTGAAGGCGAGTGCCAAGAGAACTGTGCGCGATCACAGAACTCACGGTCTCATGACCTTAAACGCTCATGGAAGTGAAGTTCACTTCAATTCTTTGAGCAAACATTCAAGATCGAACTGAAGAGTTTGATCCTGGCTCAGATTGAACGCTGGCGGCATGCCTTACACATGCAAGTCGAACGGTAACGCGGGGCAACCTGGCGACGAGTGGCGAACGGGTGAGTAATGCATCGGAACGTGCCCAGTAGTGGGGGATAGCCCGGCGAAAGCCGGATTAATACCGCATACGACCTAAGGGTGAAAGCGGGGGATCGCAAGACCTCGCGCTATTGGAGCGGCCGATGTCAGATTAGGTAGTTGGTGAGGTAAAGGCTCACCAAGCCTTCGATCTGTAGCTGGTCTGAGAGGACGACCAGCCACACTGGGACTGAGACACGGCCCAGACTCCTACGGGAGGCAGCAGTGGGGAATTTTGGACAATGGGCGCAAGCCTGATCCAGCCATGCCGCGTGCGGGAAGAAGGCCTTCGGGT